>CAZQLV010000011.1:0-11379 GCA_964594385.1 uncultured Gammaproteobacteria bacterium
TTTTAGTTGTGGTTATTTGATCCACGGGGGCTAAGGTCTAAATGGGACTTATTCCACTGTGTTATATGTGTCGCTTAATCTATGTTATACGACGTTATGCCTAAGGCGGCCAGGAATATAAATACAATCAAATAAGCCTGCCCTCCTACTTCCAATACACTTTTCCACCAAAGCGCAGATCAATATACTCCTTTGGTTTTATAGTTGGCAGTACTTCTCTAAACGTATTTATTTGCGCCTGGTTATTTTCTTTTGGTTGGAATAAAATATTCCACGATTGGTTGGTATCAATGATTGTGCCGGAATTTAGGTCGTCTAAAACGTAAAATTTGGGCTTTATAGTCCCCTGCTCGGTGAGGTCTTTTTGCCACGCAAGGACGTCTGCGATATAATCGGCCGGTAAAATATTTGTTTGTTTAATATTTATTTCTAAATTTCTTTTATCATAAACTGTCGGATAGTTGCCAAATAATTTATTTATTTTTTCGCTATCAGGAGTGTGTTTGTATATTAAAACTGTTTTAGTGCTGTCGGAAGGAGTCTCTAATGTGCCCGTAACTATAGTGGGGGTAGTAGAAGTTGTGCTCGCGTTGAGAAGTAAGTCCGGAGTAGCCGTAGCCACAACTTGAGTAGTCTCATTAGCACCTACATCGGTCAAATACTTTATTACTGTCCCCTCACTATCCAACAAAAAATATTTTTTGCTATTATCATAAATTACCGCTGATTTTTTTTCTATGACGGTAACATTTAATTGATTAGGGAAAACTTTTTTTACCGCCACGCTCTCAAATAAAAATTTATTGTTTAAATCCTTCGCAATTTTGGCTGCATTGATAAAAAAATAATTATTGATTGGAAATTTACTTTGTTTATTTAAATAATTTTGATAAATAAATGTATCAAGATCTGTTTTACTATTGTTTTCTAAGCCAACGTAATTAACTTTATTTACTCTAAAATATGGCAGATAAGCCAGACAGGCAATCCAAAAGGCCGTTAGCACTAATAACAAAATGATTTTAATTGTAGATCTATTTACTTTTTTTTCCGGTCTTGTAAATGGATTTGATTTATGATGAAAAGATTGCGGAACAGGTTGAGCAATATATTGTTTTTTACGAAAAATTTTGGCCAATTTTTGGCGCATGGTAATGTGTGGTTTGTATTTTTCAAATGCATGTTCGGAACGAAAATTTTTCATACAATAATTCTTGGCAGGAGCGGATTGATCCTAGAAATAATTTCGTAATTAATAGTCTGGCACCAGCTGGCTATATCGTCGGCAGAAATATAATTATTTTTATCTTGGCCAACTAAGGTGGCTTTATCCCCTGTTTGGACGTTTAAACCAGTTACATCCACCATACATATATTCATGCAAATTCGGCCCAAAATTGGGCATTTTTGCCCTTTTATGAGCGCATGCCCCCTATTAGATAGCCTACGATCATAGCCATCAAAATAACCAACTGCTAGAGTGGCTATTTTACTAGGGCGGCTCAGTGTGTGGGTGCCTCCATAGCCTATTTTAGCGCCTTTAGGAAGGGTTTTTACTTGAATTACAGTAGTATACCACGATAAAGCCGGCTTGAGCTTAAAGCTGATATTTTTATTTGAATGCAGACCATACAAACTCAGCCCTAAGCGCACGGCGTTTTCATGGGTAATTGTATGATTGGTTATCGCAGCCGAGCAAGCTATATGTTTTATGGGAATAAAAAATCCGTGCTTTTTTAAATTTTCATCAATAGATTGTAAAAGTTTTTGTTGCGCTTTGGTGAGTGCCGGATCTTCTTCGCTTGATGCAAAGTGGCTCCACAGCCCTTCAATTTCTAAACTCTTAAATTTTTTAATCTGTTTTACAAAATTCACCGCTTCAGTTGGTAAAATTCCCAATCGCGAAGTGCCGGTATCTATTTTGAGGTGTATTTTTATTTTTTTATTTAACCTCTCCCCTACTTTATTTAATAATTGCGCATCTTCTAAATTATATAATGGAAAAATAATATTATTTTTTATAGCTGTACACAATTTTTGTTCATCATGGTCAAAAAAACTTAAAACTAATACTGGTTTTTTAGTTAATCTATTTTTTATCAGTTCCAAGGCTTCGTCCAGGTTTACCACGCAAAGTCTATCCACTTCCCTGCTCTCCTGGCAAACTTTAGCCACAACTAAAAACCCATGCCCATAGGCATTGGCTTTAATTACCGGCATAAGTAAAACATTGTCTCCAATCAGTTTTTTGAATTGCCGCAAATTATACTTAATAGCCGAAGTGTTAATTTCGAGCCAGGTAAGCATTTTAAAGTTTTTTAAATTTAGTGTATTTTTGTAGAGCCTTTGGAATCGTTACGCCACCATCTTTTTGTTGATGATTTTCAACGATCGCTAGCGGAAAGCGGCTAGACACGATCGCGGTACCATTTAAAGTATGCACAAATTCAGTAGAACCGTCTTCTTTGCGATATTTAATGTTAAGTCGGCGCGCTTGATAGTCTGTACAATTACTGGTGCTGGTTATCTCGCCATAGTTATTCTTCATCGTCATCCATGCTTCAATATCGTACTTTCGATAAGCTGGTCCGCCTAAATCACCGCTGGCCACATCTATTACTCTGTATGGTAATTCCAATCCGTCGGTAATTTTTTGTTCTAGTTTTAGTAATTCTTGGTGCATCTTTTCGCTATCTTCCGGTTTGCAATAGACAAACATTTCTAATTTGGTAAATTGATGCACCCGATACAACCCCTTGCTGGTTTTGCCATAAGCGCCGGCTTCGGTGCGGAAACAATGCGAAATGGCAGCGTATTTTTTTGGCCCTTTACTAAGATCCAAAACCTCGTTGGCATGATAGCCACCCATCGTAATTTCGGCAGTGCCAATGAGACTTAAATCTGTATTTTCTACCGAATAAACCTGAGTTTCAGCGCCACGCGGATTAAAACCCACACCAGATAGGATTTCATTTTTAGCCATATCCGGAGTTTCTACAAGCATAAATCCGGCTTTAGCAAGAATATCCATGCCATAACTCATTAAGGCTTGGTTGAGTCGTACTAAATTATTTTTGGCAAAATAAAATTTGGAAGCGGCTACTTTTGCGCCTCGTTCAAAATCGATTAAATCTAAATTAAGCATTAATTCTTCATGATCTTTTGGCTGGAAAGAAAATTTTGGCTGCTTGCCTTTGGTTGTGACTACTTTATAATCTTCCTCTCCCCCAACCGGACTATCCGGGTGAGTTAGATTTGGTACTCTGAGTAATAATTCATGATATTTATTTTCTATTTCTGTCATGTTTTTTTCTAACTCAGAAATTTTGTCACCCACGGCTCGAAGCCTGGCAATATCTTCATCACTTGGCTTGCCCTTAGACTGGCTTTTTCTTTGCGATCGCAAATCTTCTATTTCTTTTTGTGCCCTACGTCTTTCTTCATCTAAAGTAACTAAAACATCAATATCGACATTCACATGTCGTTTCTGGCAATTTTCTTTTACCGACTCTTTGTTTTCACGGATAAATTTTATGTCGAGCATATTAGCGTATTATTTAAAATCAACTTGTCATTCCGAATCCCCTTTGCAGGGGTGAGGAATCTCTGTCCACAATCGCCGTTGTTAATGACAGAGATCCCTCGGGGTGTTAACCCGCTCGGGATGACAAAACGGAAATAAATTTATAATTTTATATATTTTAAAAGTATTTTTTTGTTAGCTTTTGATTGAATAAGTTTTTTGTTGAGTGGCATCATATCCATCTTTAAGGCGCCAGTATAAGTAAACCAGCCATGACCACAGGTTTCGGCGTCAGCTGTTTGGAATTTTCCGGATTTTATTTTACAAACATACATAAACAAATGAACTTGGTAATTTTCTTTAGCATTTGATATCGCAGCTGTAAAAATATCGGGCATTTGCTCTAGCAAGGCAACTTTATAGCCAGTTTCTTCCTCCACTTCTCGTTCTAAAGTTTTAACAAAAGATTCTCCATTTTCTACTCCCCCGCCCGGGAATTCCCATTTATTATTAAATTCCGGGCGCAGATCACGACGCTTGGTCATGAGCATTTTGCCATCTTTGACAATAATTCCGGCCGCGCAAATAACTTGTTGTAAATCGTAGTTTTTTGTTAAAAAGTATTTTACTTGCATAGTCATTTTTCCGCGCTGACTAACCATATTTTTTTCGAGCAGCTGCATTTCTGAAAATAATTTTTTTAGAGGTGGATAATAAAAAATAGAAGCAAAACTCATATTCTCTTTTATTTCCCCCTTCAGCTTTTTTGCTATAAAACCATCGGTTCTACCTACAAAAATAGAAAAATTGTCAGTTTTTGGATTATAGACACAACCGGTTGTTTCAAAATGAGCGGTGCGGTTTTTTTCGGAGACACCTTCTAATCTCGCTAAAACTTTTTTGACTCTTTCTGCGGCAGTATTGCCATAACGCTTTGCTTTCACCCCCGGTTCTCCATTTAAATGATCGACAAAAAAACCAGTATCTTCGGCTATAGTAATGAGCCCAGTTTTTTTAGCAAAAAATTTTGCTTTTTCTAATGCATTTTGCCAAGTAGTGTCATGGGGTTCTTCTACTTCAATTGTATCTAGCTTTAGATCTTTCAAACTAACAAAATTAAAATGAAGATCAGATAGCTCAGCCATCATTTCCTCAAATTTAGCAGTGTTGGTAGTAGCAATTAGAATTTTTCTTGGTTTCATATAAGACTACTAAATTTTCCCTTCTTTTTTCATTTGCTCTTTTATTTTTGAACTTTTATATATTTCCGGGTGGTAAGCAGTCAAGCGGACAATTTGTATATCGGGTTTTATATTTTCTTTTAATTTATCTACAAACGCTTCCTGGTCGTAGCCCAAGCCAATAACATCCGGATCCTCTTCGCGGATCACAGCATATTTATCTTCACCTAAATTTCCTAACCTAACTTTATCGGCAATATTTAATTCTTGTAAATTTTTTACGCGAACACTTTCTTCAAAAATAGGAATGTTTCCTTTTACCTGGGTGGCAGTTTCATCTCGCGACACAACTACAATAAGGTAATTGCCGTATTTTTTGGCTTCGTTAAGCATATGAATATGCCCGGCATGAATAATATCAAACGTGCCAAAAATTAAAACTTTTTTATTCTTGCTCATAAAACTATTTTTCCGGTTTGAGTGTCGGGAACAAGATAACTTCTTTTAAATTCGGAGTGTCAAGTAAAAGTTTTATCAGTCGATCTATGCCCATGCCCAAACCGGCGGTCGGCGGCATGCCATGTTTGAGAGCAATAATATAATCTTCGTCATAGGGCATCGCTTCTTCATCTCCGGCTTCGGATAATCTTTCCTGTTCTTTGAATCTGGCTTCTTGATCAAGGGGGTCATTAAGCTCGGAAAAGCCATTGCAAAGCTCGTTTCCACCCACACAAACTAGCTGTAGGCGTTCTACATAGCGTGGATCATCCGTTTTTCGTTTGGCTAGTGGCGACAGTTCAACGGGATGATCAATCATAAAAATCGGATTGATAATTTTAGGGCGAGCAAAGGTCTTGTATATTTCATCCACCATCTTGCCATAGCCACTGGTTTGGTCAACACCCTCTATATTTAGTTTCTTTATTTTTGCATACAAAGATTTCTGATCGGGAAATTCTTCAATGTCTATTTTGGCATATTCTTTAATAAGTTGACGCATTGTTTTGCGCGGGTACGGCGGCGTAAAGTCTACATCTATATCTTGCGCTTTAAATTTTAGCGGCAAGCCGGCGGCCATAATAATTTTTGGTAATAAATCTTCTACCAAGTCCATCAAGTCTTGATAGTCAGCATAAGCCCAATAAAATTCTACTTGGGTAAATTCTGGGTTATGGTTGTTGTCTATGCCTTCGTTGCGGAAACATTTGGCAATTTCGTATACTTTTTCAAATCCACCGACAATCAATCTTTTTAAATACAACTCCGGCGCGACACGCAAATACAAAGGAATGTCTAAAGCATTGTGGTGAGTAACAAACGGTTTAGCCAAGGCCCCGCCATATAATGTTTGTAGCACGGGTGTTTCTACTTCAAAAAAACCTTTGCTATCAAAATAATTGCGAATTTCTCTCACAATTAAACTGCGGACTTTGGCAATGCGCATGGATTCTTCGTTGGCAATCAAATCTAAATATCGTTGACGGTATCTGGTTTCAATATCAGTTAGGCCATGAAATTTTTCTGGAAGCGGCAGCAGCGCCTTGCTTAAAAGATTATATTTTTTAACTAAAATGGTTAATTCGCCTTTATGGGTAATAAAAAGTTCGCCCTCAACATGCAAAAAATCGCCGAGGTCAAAATATTTTATAAATAATTTGTAGCTGTCTTTACCTAATTCTTTTTCGGAAAAAGCAATTTGGATTTTACCACTCGCGTCTTTGATGTGAGAAAAAGAAATTTTACCCATCTCTCTTTTGGATACGAGTCGCCCCGCAATTTTTACTATAGTTTTTTCGGGCTTTGATAATGCCTCGGCAATAGTAATTCTTTCTTCGGTATGGCTTGGATATGGATTGATTCCGGCTGAACGCAAAAATTCCAGTCGTTCTAATCGTACCTTATCCTCCCTAATTTCATCTGGCATATGATTTAATTACAAAATTGGCTTACTTCACATCTAAAATTGTATAGATTTGTTTTCCTGCGGGGGTCTGCACCTGCACTTCGTCTCCGACTTTATGTCCGATAAATGTTCCACCTAACGGGGATTCGTTGGAAATTTTGCCTTGTACCGGATCAGCTTCTTGCGGACCAACAATTGTATATGATTTTGTTTTGTCGCTGGTTTTTACGGTAATCGTACTTCCTACCCCTACCATATCATGTTCAACCTGATTTACAGATTCCATTACTTTGGCATTGTCTAAAATATATTGGACCTCTTGTTTCCTGCCTTGCGCCCAAGCCATTTCTTCCTTGGCTTGATGATACTCTGCTTTTTCGGATAAATCGCCATGTTGTTTGGCCTCATCTATACGATTGGCGATGTCGGGAATTTTTTGATTTTTTAAGTAATCAAATTCTTTTTCTAAATCGGCTAGGCCTTGCGGAGTAAGATACTGTATTTTTTCATCAATCATACGTAGTGTTAATTAAGCAAAAAGTAAGTAAAAACAAGACTAAAATACTAGAAAAAGTATACCATAACAAAAGAAAAAAACAAAATATTTACCCGTGTAGGATATAGGCTAATGCAGATACTTTTTACCCCACCATAGTAAGAAATCTCGCGCTACTGGTTCGGCTACGGTACTGCCTTCCACCCCTTCTTCTATCAAAACTGTAACTACAATTTGGGGATTATCATAAGGGGCAAAAGAGGTAAACCAAGCATGATTGTCCTTAACGGAATTCCATTGAGCCGTACCGGTTTTACCGCCACTGGGGAATGGTAATGTTTTCATAAGTTGGCAACTGCCATAGACTACACAGTCTTTGAGTCCTTGACGCACAACAGCCAGATTTTCCGCTGACACTGGCACCGTATAATTTTTGAAGTTTAACGAGGTTTTTGTATGCGTTTGGGGTTCTTCCAATTGCATACCAAGATGAGGTTGCACCACCTTACCGCCATTTGCTACAGCAGCTGTCCAAACCGCTACCTGCAGTGGTGTAACTAGTAGATCGCCTTGTCCGATAGACAGATTGTAGGTATCACCCACAAACCACTCTTCTCCTTTGGTTTTATATTTCCAATCTTTACTTGGCAAAAAACCCGGCGCTTCGCCGGTTAAATCTATGCTGGTTTTTTTGGCAATACCAAAAGAGGACATATACTTAACTATCCTATCTACCCCCAAACCTACAAAATCCTTGTACCCTCCACCTACATAGTAGAAAAAAGTATTGACCGACCAAGCTAGCCCCTTAGTTACATTGGTTAGACCGTGGCCACCAACCTTCCAATCTTTGAATAATCTATCCCCCAGTTGCAAACCACCCGTGCTCAAAAAAGCTGTGCTGGGAGTAATTATTTTTTCTTCCAAAGCTGCCGCAGCAATAATTAATTTAATCGTGGAACCAGAAGGATACATACCGCCAATGGCTCTATTAAACAGGGGGTGATCCGGATTTTGAGCGTATACGGCATATTCTTCTTTGGAAATGCCGCCGGAAAAATCATTATTGTTAAAGGCCGGCAGACTTACCATTGCCAAAATCGAACCATCCCGCGGATCCATAGCAATAGCGGCGGCTCTAGTTTTTTTAGTTTTAATCAAAGTGTTTTTTAACAGCTCTTCCATTTTTTTCTGGGCTTCCAAATCCAACGTTAAAATCAAATTTTTCCCCGGCTGAGGCGGGTCTTCGGCAAGCACGCTTTGTTCTTGGCCGTTGGCATTAACCTCCACTTTTTTTTGCCCATACTTGCCTCTTAACATTGATTCGTAGGTTTTTTCCAACCCGGTTTTGCCGATATTGTCAAACGGGAGGTACTGATCAGTTTCTTTTAAATCGTTCGCTTCCTGATCATTTAATTTTCCTAAATAACCAAGCAAATGCGATACGCTTAGATCGTTATCGGCAGAGCTTGTACTGGAAATATATTTTCTTTTACTCCCTTTTTCAATAGAAATACCGGGCAATTGAGAGCTTTCAATATATAATCTTAAGGCCGATTCATAATCCAAATTTTCTTTAATTACTAAAGAAGCATAACTATATGAACTATATTTTTTTAATAAATCGTTAATTTGTTCCGCCGGCACTCCGCTTAAACCGACAACTCTATCAATTACCGCTTGTCTAGCCCCCGCATTGCGAGGCAAATCTTGAGGGATAAGAGCCAAGGAAAAATTCGGCACATTTTCTACTAATTCTTGATGATACCTATCATAAATAATTCCCCGTTCCGAAAGAATAGGTTGCAAGCGAATTCTGTTGCCCTCGGCTTGGCCGCGGTAGTAACCACCTTTGATAATTTGCAAATAAAAAGTTTTACCAAACAACATCACCAGACCAGCGAACACAATAATGGCCATGATTAAAATATTTTTTTTGGGAATGCTGGTGCCAAGATAAGTTTTGGTATGGGAAAGAGGGGTCTGTTTGCCGGCTTGGCTCTCAAAATTAAAAGATTCTTCCACCCAATTATGGCTGTATTTTCCATCCAGATCTCCTCGCTGAATTTTTTCTTCGGAAATATCAAATAATTTAACCATAGATGCGCGTATTGTTTGTGGATGATTTGTGCCAATATTTTAACCATACGTAATTTAAAAAATAGAGCGCAAATACCATTAGCGAAGATAGTAAAACTTCCCAACCTGCATCAATAACGATTTCGCTATATGGAAGCACTGGTAAATTGTGAAAATAATTATTTATAGTAAGTAAGCAAATAAATAAAATTCTATATAGAATAATCCCCAATATCGCTGAAAGAAATACCATATATAAAGAACGGTTGGTCAAAATATTAAGTTGAAACCAATTAATAATTAATAGGCTAATCAGTAGGGCAGCCGTAGCGATACCAAAGGGTATGCTGCTAAATAATTCGGAAAAATAGGAAATAATTAATGCTAGCCACATACTATTTTTGCCAGGAGAAATAGTTAAGAATAATAACAATGAAGAGAATATGATATTTATTTGGTTAAAAGGAAAAGGTAAAAAATTAACAATAAAAATATGGGCTGAAAGTATCAGTACGATATAAAAAATAAGTTTGATAGCTTTCCAAAACAACTTCATAGGTACTATTTAGAAATGAGAACGCTCACAATAGATAGTTTGGAAAGATCTGTGCTAGCTGTAAGGACTGCTTGTTGAAAGGGTTGGTAGGCTTCATTTTCGGCAATCGCCACTTCTCCAATTAACAGCCCCCGCGGTATAGTTTCTTCCATCCCGGAAGTGATTATTTTATCGCCAACCAGAACTGTTTCATTTCTAGGAATAAAATTCATTCTAATACTTAGCCCATAGCCGCCCTCTACGACTCCCAAACTGCCGTCTTTATTGAGAATAGTGGCCGCTACCTTACTCTGATTATCATTTATTAAGCGCACCATGGCGATATTTTTTTCTACCTTGGCAACTATTCCCACCAAAACTCCATCCCCGGCAATTACCGGCTGATCTAATTTTAAGCCGGAGGTTTCGCCGGCTCCAATAATAATCATTTTTTCAACACTATCGGTATTTCTTCCCACGACTTCGGCAGTAACATTGCTAAAATTACGACTCTGAATAAAGTTGAGTTGTTTTTTTAATTCCAAATTTTCTTCCTCTAAATCAGTTAACTTAGCATTGGCTACTTCCAAGTTTTGATTTTTTTGTTGGCACTGATTGTAGTCGCTTATAGTTTTATCTTTTTCAGAATAATAATTATATGAATCTTGAGAAAAGAGTCGCCAGTGAGTTACCTTGGCGGAAATAGGAATTATGATCGCTTGCACACCCCTTTCAATAACTCCAACCCAGCCTAGATAATGAAAAAAAATAAGCACGACTAAAACAAAACCTAAGAAAAAATAATTTTTAGCTTTAAAACGAAGCATATTTATCTTTCATTATAAAGAATCTTTGTGTTGATTCTTAATTGAAATTTCATTGAGCAGTTCCTCTTCGTCTAAAAGCATTCCCGTTCCGCGCACTACCGAAGTTAACGGATCATCCGCGATACGAACCGGAATTTCTACAGCTCTGGTAATTAACTGATCAAAACCGCGCAGTAAGGCTCCACCTCCGGACAAGACGATGCCGCGTTCATGGATATCGGCAATTAGTTCCGGCGGCGTAATTTCCAAAACGCCTTTAATATTTTCGATGATTGCTCTAAGTGATTTTGAGATAGCCTCGCGCACTTGCGCGTCTACGATCATTATTTCTTTAGGCAAACCGGTGACCAAATCACGGCCGCGCATCGGAAAATGCATAACTTCGTTTAATTCAATGGCCGAGCCGATTTTTATTTTTATTTCTTCGGCCTGTTTTTCACCTAGTAATAAATTAAAACTATCGCGGGCATACTGAATAATGTTGCGGTTAAGCTCGTCCCCGGCCACGGGAATAGATCGCCAAGCTACGATACCGCTGAGCGATATAACGGCAATTTCGGCCGTACCACCGCCAATTTCAACTATAAAACTTCCGATAGGTTCTCTGATTGGCATGCGCGCGCCAATTGCGGCGGCCATTGGTTCTTGCACTACAATAACTTCACGGGCGCCGGCATTGGTAGCGGCATCATGGATAGCTTTGAGTTCAACTTCGGTAATTTCTAAGGGGGCGCCCACCACCACTCGCGGACGCGTCATGAAGTTCATGTTGTCTTCATAGACTTTATCAATAAAATATTTCAACATTTTTTCCGTCACTTCAAAATCGGAAATA
>CAZQLV010000012.1:0-11034 GCA_964594385.1 uncultured Gammaproteobacteria bacterium
AAATGAAACCCAGCTGTCGGTGCTGCCACCGAGCCTTCTTCTTTGGCATAGACGGTTTGATATTGCTCACTTGAACTAGCAGTTTCAACATATGGCGGCGTTGGTACCTCGCCGTACTTATTAGCTTTAGCTCGCACGGACATATCATCTTCAGCAAATTGAATTAGATAGGTGCCATCATTTTCTTTGAGCATAACCTCGGCGCTAAAATCCACTGCAAACACCACTCTCATACCCAGCCTTAATTTTCGCCCGGGCTTTGCCAACACTTTCCAAACTTTATTATTTTCCATCGGCTTAACCAAAAAAATTTCTACGGGTGCAACGTTCAATATCTCCCCCTTACCAAGGGGGAGCGAAGAGGGGGTTGCCGAGGTGTTGTCTGCAGGCGGCGGCAAACCACCCCTACCCCTCCTTGGAAAGGAGGGGATGACAGCCACATTTTCATCAAGCACTAAATTTCCGCGTAACCTAGCTTTAAAAACTTTGGTATTATTCCACACCAGTAAATCGCCCTTGTTTAAAAAATCTACGATATCGTAGAAATGTTTATCTGCAACTTTTTTTGTTTGTTTATCTATTACCATCAGCCGAGAACTGTCACGCGGCTCAAGCGGAATTTGCGCGATCAGTTGTTTGGGCAAAGTGTAATCAAAATCAGAGGTCAGCATAATTTATCGTAAATACTTAAATTTATTCGCAGTTTGCTCATCTAATGTTTTAGCATAATACACGGTCCCATCTTTGCCGGTCAAAAAATACCAATAACTATTTTTCTCCGGATAAATAGCGGCTTTGATTGATTCTACACCCGGATTGGAAATCGGACCCAGCGGTAAACCAGGATATTTATATGTATTCCATGGGGAATCAATATCACGTTCTTTATCAGTTGTAAAAACATCACCACTCTTGTCTAAAGCATAATGCACACTAGAATCTACTTGCAAAGCCCAGCCTTTGTCTAAGCGTCGCCACAAAATATCCGACACTTTCGCTTTATCTTCAGGCTTTTGCACTTCTTTTTCCAAAATACTGGCCATCGTCAAAATTTCGTATGATGTATGACTAGAACTGCTTATACCCGACCACATCTCATCTGTAATTTCAGAATCACGCTGATCAACTAATTTTTTTAAGACATCTTTTAAACTAGCGTCAGCAAAAACCCGATAGGTCTCGGGAGCCAAATACCCTTCATAGGAATCATAACTTGGTTTTTCGGCTACAATTTTTATGTCGTCAATTTTAGGAAATTCCGAAGCGACCCGACGATAATCATAGGCCGGTTTGCCCGTATACAAATAGACATCGTCAGTCGTAGAGGCAAAGCCCAGCGAAACCAAATAATCGGCCACTTGCCGTAAATTCCAACCGGGAATAATTGTAACAGTTACTTCCGGCCGGGGCGGGGGTGGCGCAATATAATGAGGATGAGTTTTTTTGTAATACCAAATACCAGCCAGTGGCATTGCCAAAATAATAATCAAAGAAAATAACAAAACATTTTTATTGAATGATTGCATAATAAACACTATTCTCCCCACTTCGCCCTGGCCCACTCTAGCCTATCTGGCACACCAATATCTACCCAAGGCCCATTGTACTGATACACATACAAATTTTTCATTTTCGGGAACACATCATATTCAATGCTAAACGATTTTTCGGGAGGAAAATATTTTTTTGCTTTTGCATTAAAAATATAAATACCGCCGTTGATATGACCGGGCAAGTGCAAACCGGCTTTTTCTTTAAATTCTTTAAGATGAAATTTTTTATCGTATCGTAATGTGCCATAACTGGCCGCGTCTTCCACAACCGCTCCCAAAATCATACCATCGCTTTGGGGAGATAGATAGCGCATCATATCCGCAAAATTAACTCCGGCCAAAATATCTCCATTTAACACTACCACCGGCTCATCCGGGTTTGTTACATATTCCCAGGCGTGTTTAATTGCTCCGCCCGTGCCTAATTTTTCTTGTTCAATCGCATATACCAAATCCACTCCATCTCTATGCAGACCGACTTTGGCATGCAATATGTCGGACAAATGGCCCGCAGCCAAAACTACTTCCGTTATACCAATTGCTTTTAATTTTTCTAACTGCCAATCTAAAACAGTTTTATTTTTTACTTCTAACAAAATTTTAGGAATTGATTTAGTGATTTGTCCTAAACGCGTAGACAATCCTCCGCATAAAATAATGGCTTGCATATTATTTTTTTATATTATCCAGATATGCTATAGCTCTGCGAGCACAGACCTCAGCAAACGGATCCTGTAATTTTCCTTGGTTTAAAAACTTTTTAAATTCAGACAGAGACATAGCCACAATTTCGATATCTTCTGATTCTTCTAATTTAGGATTTTGTATTTTGGTTGCATCGAGAGCCAAAAAATAAAAGGCGGTGCCGGTAGAATACTTCCCTTTAATGCCTTTGCCTAAATTAATAAATTTCTTAGTTGTATAGCCGGTTTCTTCCAAAAGCTCCCGCTGAGCTGTTTTTTGAGCTTTTTCATTTTCATCGATAATACCGCCAACCAAAGAAATTAATTTCTTTTGCTGACTAATATAAAATTGCTTGATTACTATGACTCTGCCACTAGTATCTATGGCTAATACATCAATAATATTAAATCCGGCTGTAATAAAAAAGTTTTTGTCATTTCCATTTGGCAGGCGCATTTTCCACGACTGCACCGAACTGCGAAAAGTTTTAAGCATGGTTTTTTTACTCAATAATTTCCACTTCATACAAAATAAATTATCTTTACCCAATTAACCCCGCTAAATAATTAGAAATGGTCGCCACAAAAACCGCCACGCCGATTCCACCCAAAATATCTAAGGGGTAGTGCACACCCGCATACACTCTGCCCCAAACTAGCCATAAAGCCATTGGAATCAAGGCCCAAGCTCCGGGCAAATGAAAAATATAGGCAGTAAATAAAATAAGAAAGGCGGACATGCTGTGGTCTGATGGAAAAGATTTCCAGCTCATTAACGGTTTAAACAAAGTCTTAACTTGGGTATTATAAACATATGGACGATGCTCTTTAGTAGATAGTGCTAACAAAATATTTATTACCCAAGCCAAACACCAAGAAGCAGCCAAAAAAGCCAAGGGCCAAAAAACTCTAGTTTTGTCCGGCATTCGATCAATTAAATCTGACCCAACATACCAACCTATCATAGCCACAATTACCCATTCGGCGCCGGCGCGGCCAAAACTATCGAGCAATTGTGATTTGCCTACCAGAGAATTGATTTTGAGGAAAATTTTGGTATTTAAATCCATGTTCTAAACCTATTTTAGTATATATACTTTAGCAGTTTGGTTTTGGTTTGGCAATGTTTTTATAAAACAAAAAAGCGCGCAAAATGCGGCTAAAAATTGGTCGGGCGACGACACGTGTCCGAAGACTGTGCCGCCGCCTGGTCGAAATTAGTAGGTCATACCATCGTTACAGCAGTAG
Source organism: uncultured Gammaproteobacteria bacterium (assembly GCA_964594385.1). Classification (GTDB taxonomy): domain Bacteria; phylum Patescibacteriota; class Patescibacteriia; order Magasanikbacterales; family GWA2-37-8; genus XYD2-FULL-39-9. The sequence continues at coordinate 3,485 of CAZQLV010000012.1, forward strand.
GCCCGTCCCTTGCTGTCTCTGCAGGCATAGTCTGCGCAAACGAGACAGAAAGTTGCGCCGGCGCAACAGTCCGTGGTTCCACCATTCTTGCACTGCAAGCACGACTTACCATCGAGGCTGCTACTGCAGCTGACGGTCTTGACGGCACCCTTCCTGTCTTCGGCGTCGGTATCGGGCTGCTCGACGCAAGCCACGATGCCGATGGTGATAAGGAGACCTGCCGCCAGCGCCTTGAGAGTTTTCATTTCCAGTTCCTTGCTCGAGGTTGGTTGTTGGTACGACTCCTCGAACAGGCCGCAGTATAGTATATTTATAGTTTTTTGTCAATATCTAACGATGCTTTCTTTTTAAAACAAAAAAGCGCGCAAAATGCGGCTAAAAATTGGTCGGGGCGGTTACACTTGTCCGAAGACTTCATGTCACCGCCCTGGAAGATTACTATTGTTGGTCGCTTAGCGACCCAAAACTCTCACGGGTCGAGGCAGCAGCTGAGCTGCTTCGCCTCGTCGAGGCAAGCAACAACCGCGCAGACAAAGCAGACTGACGCACCGGCACAGCAATCTTCGGTGCCCCCCTGCTTGCACTGCGCGCAGAACTGGCGGTCATACCGCATCCCGCAGCTGACGGTCTTGACGGGCACAATGGCCTTCCTGTCTTCGGCCTCGGTATCGGCCTGCTCAGCGCAAGCCACGATGCCGATGGTGAGAAGGAGACCTGCCGTTAGAGCCTTGAAAGTGTTCATTGCCAGATTCCTTGCTCGAGGTTGGTTGTTGGTACGACTCCTCGAACAGGCCGCAGTATAGTATATTTATAGTTTTTTGTCAATACCCCCACCGAGAAATGGGGTTGAAATTATTACAAGAAATGCTATACTTGCCTACATATTTGCGCCCGTAGCTCAGTGGTTAGAGCACTGCCCTTATAAGGCAGGGGTCGACGGTTCAAGTCCATCCGGGCGCACCAACAACTTTCTTTCAACTTATACAATGAAAATACCAAATAAAATCAAAATAACCGAAGAAGGAACTGGCCAACGGCTCGATGTTTTTTTGGCCACAAAATTAAAAATCAGCCGCTCGCAAGCGCAAAAAATGATTGACGAAGAGTTGTTTTCAATAAATAATAAATTAACAACCAAGGCAGCTCAAAGACTTGAAGCTGGAGATTTAATTATTTATAAAATTCAACCTTTAAAAAAACCAACAAATCATAAAATAACGACCCCAACCAAAAAAACTAAAACTTCTGCGCCGGCTCTTAAAGTCCAAATAATAGCGGACACTCCGGATTATATTGTGGTAAATAAACCAACCGGCATGCTCAGCCACCCTACCATGGCCGGAGAAACCAACACGCTCGCAGATTTTATTACCAAAAAATATCCAAAAACAAAAAAAGTTGGTGATGATCCAATGCGTCCGGGTATTGTTCATAGATTAGACAAAGAAGCTTCCGGCTTAATTGTTGTTGCAAAAAATCAAAAAATGTTTGACTGCCTTAAAGAACAATTTAAAAACAGAACTATTGAAAAAGAATATTTGGCTTTGGTGCATGGCAATGTAGCTCGGGAATGGGGCGAGATAAATTTTCGCATAGACAGATCTAAAAATGCCGACCGCATGGCCGCGCTCCCCACCGACCAAACAGAGCATGGCAAAGAAGCCAAAACAGAATTCGTAATTGAAAAAAAATTCGTCAACTTTACCTTGTTGCGCATAAAAATTCACACCGGCCGCATGCACCAAATTCGTGTTCATCTGCTCGCCTACGACCATCCGCTGGTGGGCGATCCACTTTATTTTCAAAAAAAACAAAAGCGTGTTTGGGATAAAAAATTAAATAGATTATTTTTGCACTCCGCCAAACTTGGCTTTACGGATTTACATAGTCAAAAACAACTATTTGAATCTCCGCTACCAAAAGAACTAGTAACTTTTTTAAAATTATTGCGATAATATATGAGTTTATTTGTAATTATTTCTTCTCCGACTGGCGGCGGAAAAGATGCTACGATAGAAGAATTACTCAAAATTTTTCCAAATTCTGGCCGTCTTGTCACCACCACCTCTCGCACCCCTCGTCCAACCGACAGCGAAGGTGTTACTTATAATTTTGTTTCCCGCGAAGATTTTGAACAAAAAATAAAACAGGCTTATTTTGTGGAATATAATAATTATGCGGGAAATTATTACGGCACACCCAAAATAAAACTGGACGAAGCGCTGGCAAACAACGATATTGTTTTTTCTAATATTGATGTACATGGCAAGCAAAGCATGGACAAACTGGGCATACCAAACCTGTCTATTTTTCTTTTGCCCGAAAGTGTTGAAATTTTAAGAGAAAGAGTAGAAAAACGGGGTGGGACCAGCCAAGCCGAATTGGCTAGTAGAATACAGGCGGTTTCCCAAGAAATTGAAGCTTCGGCGGGTTATGATTATAGACTAACTAATTATGAGGGTAGACTGAACGAAACTGTTGAGAGTATAGCCAAAATTATCCAAAGCCACTTAGCTATTGACAAAAATTAAATTTTTGGCTAGAATAAGCCTCATAATAACCAAACTTAAAATTATTATTCTTGTATGACCGAAGAAACCACAACAAAAACAACTGCCTACAAACCTGGCATGCTGGTGAAAGTACACCAAAAAATTAAGGAAGTTAATGCTAAAGGCGAGGACAAAGAACGTATACAGGTGTTTGAAGGCACGATTATCGCCGCCAAACACGGCAACGAAGCCGGCGCAACCTTTACAGTGCGCAAAATCTCCAATGGAGTAGGTGTAGAAAAAATCTTTCCGGTACATTCCCCGATTATAGATAAGGTTGAAATTGTTAAAGAATACGCAGTTAGACGCGCCAAACTAAGCTTCTTGCGCGATGACAAATCCAAACGAAAATTGGAAGAAAAAAAATAATAAAACAAAAAACCTCCCGACTAAGTCGGGAGGTTTTTTGTTTATCTATATTTAGATTGTTTTCAAATACTTCCCTGTCCAACTATTTTTATTTTTTATCAGATCTTTGGCTGTGCCTTGGGCTACCACCTTGCCACCATGGCGGCCGCCACCCGGTCCCATATCTATAATCCAGTCGGAGCAAGAAATAATTTCTAGGTTGTGTTCAATAATCAATACGGTATTGCCTTTGCTTACCAAGCGATTCAAGACCTGCAACAAATGACGGATATCTTCAAAATGCAAGCCGGTAGTCGGCTCATCCAAAATATACAAAGTTCGGCCGGTAGAACTGCGCGACAACTCGGTGGCTAATTTGACTCTTTGAGCTTCACCGCCCGACAGCTTGGTGGCCGGCTGACCCAAATGCATATAACCCAAACCGACTTCACACAAAATACTTAACTTGTCGGAAATATTTTGGATATCGCCAAAAAATACGCGCGCTTCATCTACGGTCATATTTAGCACATCGGCAATATTTTTGTTGCGATAGTGAATCTCTAACGCTTCTTTGTTATAACGAGCGCCATCACATTCAGAACATTGCACATAGACATCAGCCAAAAATTGCATTGGGATGCGCGCATAACCATCACCGGCGCACGCTTCACAACGACCGCCGCCTTTTACATTAAAGCTGAATTTACCGGCATCATAGTTATTCATTCTAGCTTCAGGCAAATCGGCAAACAAATCTCGGATTAGGGTAAATACACCGGTATAAGTAGCTGGGCTAGAACGCGGTGTGCGGCCAATCGGCGACTGATCAATCGCAATTACTTTGTCTATATTATCAATACCCTTAATTTCTTTGTGCGCTCCCGGCTCTTCTTTGGCGCGATAAAAATGTTTAGACAAAGCTTTACCCAAAATATCTATGACCAGGGTTGATTTACCCGACCCGGAAACACCAGTAACGCACACCAATTTGCCTAATGGAATCTCCACATCTACATTTTGTAAGTTAAACGCTTTAGCGCCAATTATTTTTAGAGATTTGTCCCGAAGGGACCCCTTTGGGGCTTGCTTTTGTGTGCTTTCATCTTCAACACAGCTAATACTGCTACGTCCGGATAAATAATCACCGGTCAACGATTTTTTATTATTTTTTATTTGCGCCACCGTACCCTCTGCGATAATTTGTCCGCCGCCTACGCCCGCGCCCGGACCCACATCAATAATATAATCGGCTGCTTCCATCATGGCGCTGTCGTGCTCTACGACAATTACACTATTGCCCAAATCACGCAAAGAACGCAGACTCTCAATCAACATTTTGTTATCTTTAGGGTGCAAACCGATAGATGGTTCATCCAAAATATAAATTACACCGATCAAACCCGTAGATAATTGTGTAGCCAGCCTGGTGCGAGTTACCTCACCGCCGGAGAGCGTATTCATGGATCGGTCTATAGCCAAATAACTCAGGCCGACTTTGGCCAGACTTTCTAATCGTTGCAGGATTTCTTTGAGTATTGGTTTGGCCACAGCTGTTCTTTGGGTTTCGCTTAGCCTGCCATTATCGGTGTTGGCGGGAAATTTTGTGCCAATTTTTTTGAAAAATTCAATATTGTCTTCTATATTTAAGGCAGACAAATCGGCAATATTAAATTCGCCAATTTTTACCGCCAAAGAATTGCGGTGTAATCGTTTGCCCAGACACAACGGACAAACCGTTTCGTGCATGTATTGTTCTATCTCACGACGCACATATTCGGAATCGGTTTCTAGATGTCGTTGCAATAAATTGGGAATCACGCCGGTAAATTTGGTTTTCTTTCCTTCCACCGTATATTCTTCATCGCCTGTACCTTGTAAAATAATATTTTTGATTTTTGCGCTCAAATCTTTTATCGGCGTATTAACCGAAAATCCTTGGCGTTCGGCCACAGCTGCGATAATTTTTTGATACCAATTTTGATTGCCGGTAATGCGAATCCAAGGCTGAATTGCGCCCTCAGCGAGGGTTAGCCTGTCGTTAGGAATCACCAATTCCGGATCTACTTCTTGGGTAATGCCCAAACCGGTACAACGGGGGCAAGCTCCATAGGGACTATTAAAACTAAAGCTGCGCATATCCAACACGGGCATGATTTTGCCGCATTTAGGACAGAGCCCGGAAGTAGAAAAAGTTTCGATATTCTTACCATTGGCAAGCACCAATAAGCCATTACTTAAATCCAAAGCTACTTCTACCATTTTCATTACATCCTGTTTCTGAAAATCAGCTGTTTTACCAACCAACAATTCTACATTAAATAATTTATTTGGAGAAAATTCATACTTAGCCAACTCATTTATTTTCATGAGCAATCCATTTACACGCACAGATTCATAGCCTGACTTTTCTACTTTTTCTACCAGATCGGCCCGATCAACCTTGGCGTTTCTCACCAGCGGAGATAATAATAAAATTTCACTGCTCTTTCGCGCGCGACGACGTACTTCTTCTAAAATTCCGCCGGAAGTATAGGCTCGCACCGGCTCATTACAATCCGGACAATACTGCTGCCCGATACGCGCAAATAACAAACGTAAATAATCATAAATTTCGGTAACTGTACCCACCGTGGAACGAGGGTTTTGGGTATAACTTTTTTGATCAATAGCAATAGTTGGCGAAAGACCATCTATACTGTCTACATCCGGCTTGTCGCGCACTTCCATAAATTGCCGGGCATACGAAGATAGCGATTCGGCATAGCGGCGCTGACCTTCGGCATAGATAGTATCAAAGGCCAGGCTGGATTTACCCGAACCGGAGAGGCCTGTGATAACCACCAGTTTATTTTTGGGGATGTCCAAAGAAACGTTTTTGAGGTTGTGTACCCGAGCTCCTTTTATCACTAATTTATCTTGCATAATAGATGGGGAAGCTAAATCTTAAAATCAGTGATATATTGTAGCAGATTTTGGCAAGATGTCAACAAGTGGATCGGCATGGGAAAAATAAAAATCCACCTATCTAAAATAGTGGATTTTTATTTTAAAGATAATTTTAGCAATTTTATTTGTATTGATCTTCCCAATATGATTTATTCTCACTAGTTATACTATTAGAACGAATTATGTTCGCCACATCAACATCCGCTCGCACGCCATTTAGTATGTCAGCAAGTGAAAATAAATATTCGGATTTAACTTTATAAAGATTAAAAAACATTCCTCCTGCAAAACCACCTAGATGCACACCACCTTTCCCAATATAATGGATTTCAGTATCAAGGCCCAAATCTCCAGCTTGATTCATGCCAAATTTTACCACAAACCCCTTAAGCCCCCCTTTTTTAGGGTCGCAAAGACTCATTATATCGGATATAACCTTCGATCTTTTATATTCTACCCAATAACGGCCATTTGTCTTATCTACATGGCCATCTCCAAATTTTAATTCTTCATCAAGTTTTTTAGCGAGAAACTCATCCTGCGCCAATGGAGACTGAATGAAGCCGGAAACATCGGTGAGTACATTCCCCACGTCTCTAATTGAATACCCGCAAACTGGTAACAATTTTACTGCGTTTACAGGTGGACAGCTCCACGGAGTTGGCACATTAGAAACCAACTTTACAGCCCCACCCAACCAACCACACCCTTTGAGAATAGAACTATAACTTATTTGTCCAGCAATTCTAACATCTCCGCATTGATAACCACTCCCATCACCCTTAATATCAAAACAAGTCTTTTCCTCGCCATCTTCTTCCGCACACCATTCCCCTCTACAAGAAACAGTACCTCCATTTTCGGCAAAGAACCTACTGCCACAAGCAAATTGCGGCTCTGTTTTATTAGCTATCCATTTATACCTATCGGCTTTGCCCAGCGCTGTATCCGGTGTAACTGGTTGTATCGGATCTGTGGGCGGAGCTGCATACATAAATTTCACATCACCTTTGTTAGCTCCATCTAACTGACTGCAAAACTCCGGCACCAAAGCCTGTGGTTTTACTAACCACACCTGCGGTAAACGCAAATTTACTAAAGCCGGATTAATCGTGTTTAAAATAAAATAAGATAGGTAGGCAATAAATAAACCGATCACCGCGCCGCTAATTCTTTTCTTGGCGCTGCTAATAGTTTCACTATTTCCGCCCGAGGTAATCCACTGCACACCGGCTAAAATCATCATGATGGCTGCGATAATACTAGCAACTCCCACTAAATATTTATACATTAGCAAAATAAAATCGCCGATATTAGAAAAAGTGTCTTGACCGCCAAAAGAAATTTCGGTTTTTGTTTGACCGGCTGGCAGGCATCTGCCCCACTGATCATCGCCTGTACCACCGGTACAGGGAGCTACAGAACTATCCGAAATAAAACCGCTTTCTAAATCTTTTTGCGAAGCACTGGCAGGTAAATATTGCTTTCTAATATTAACACAATCTTTCTTTTTCCAACAAAAAGGATTGAGCGCTGGTATTTGACTATCTGTGCCAGCAGCTTTAGTCGGCACGGACAGTAATACACAAAATAATATAGCGGAGATGATGGTTATTTTTTTGAGCATACTAACCGAAATATATGTTAAAATTGTTTAATAAAACCATCCCACACTTCCCACGGTACTACTCCTTCAACTTT
>CAZQLV010000013.1:0-10776 GCA_964594385.1 uncultured Gammaproteobacteria bacterium
ATAGATTCCTCACCCCATAAAGGGGATTCGGAATGACAAACCGTTTTGTTTTGTAATTTTTCACTATGTTCCTCAAACTCAATTCAGCCGCGGCAGTTGGCCTAGATTGTTTGGCGGTAGACGTAGAAGTAGATATCAATAAAGGCCAGAGCGCTTTTAATATTGTCGGGCTGCCTGATACTTCTATCCACGAAGCCAAAGACCGCATTCATTCGGCGCTCAAAAATTCCGGGTTTGATTATCCGTTTAATTTTCGCATTTTAGTTAATCTGGCGCCGGCCGACCTGCACAAAGAAGGCCCGGCCTATGATTTGCCCATGGCGCTGGGCGTAATAATGATAAGTAATGATTTGGAAATAAATGTGGCTGATGCGTTATTTGTGGGCGAGCTGGCCTTAGATGGCGCCGTGCGTCACACCAACGGTATTTTGCCTATTACAATTTTTGCCAAAAAAATCGGCCTCAACCGAATATTTTTGCCCGAAAGCGACGCGTCCGAAGCGGCCCTGGTAGACGGCATAGATATTTATCCGGTAAAAAGTTTAAAACAGTTGGTTGAGCACCTGACCGGAAACGAAACTATTGCGCCATACATCAGACCGCAAAACTGGAATGAATTTGATGCGCCGCAATACGAACTGGATATGAGCATGATAAAAGGCCAGGAATTTGTAAAACGAGCCTTAGAGATTGCCGCTAGTGGCGCGCACAATATCCTGATGAGTGGGCCGCCCGGATCCGGCAAAACACTTTTGGCTCGCAGTTTTCCATCAATTTTACCAAAACTTACATCTGAGGAAGCGCTGGAAGTCACCAAAATTTATTCGGTCGCCGGATTGTTAACTAATGGATTTGTAAAAGAAAGGCCGTTTCGTTCTCCACATCATACTGCCTCTGGCGTATCACTGGTTGGTGGCGGCAAATATCCACGCCCGGGCGAAATCTCTTTGGCGCACAGAGGCGTATTATTTTTAGATGAATTTCCGGAATTTCCGCGTACGGTCTTAGAAAGTTTGCGCCAGCCACTCGAAGACGGCATGATTACCATTGCCCGCATTCAAAGTGTCTTAATGTTTCCCGCTCGTTTTATTTTGGTAGCTAGCCAAAACCCCTGCCCATGCGGCCTCAAAAGCGATCCTGACAGGCAATGTGTTTGTAGCCCCAATCAAATAAATAATTATCAGAAAAAAATTAGCGGGCCGCTCTTGGACCGCATTGATTTACATGTTGAAGTGCCGCGCGTGCAATTTGAAAAGTTGGCTTCGGATACGTTGGGCGAAACATCGGCCAGTATTCGCCAGCGTGTAGAAGATGCCAGAAATATTCAAACCAACCGATTTAAAAATACTAACATTCACGCCAACAGCGAAATGCGCAACGCGGAAATAAAAGAATTTTGTAAACTAGATGATGAATCCATTGAGCTCCTGCGCGCGGCCGTTACGCAAATGCATTTGTCTGCTCGCGCTTACAACAGAATTCTAAAATTAAGCCGGACTATTGCCGATTTGGGAAAAAGTGATAAAATATTGTTGAGTCATGTGGCTGAGGCCTTGCAGTTTAGAGCAAAGATGGAATAAAATATATAAAAAACCGTTGGGGTATTAAGCCAACGGACATGACGCCTTAGCGTCAGAAATCTGATCAGAGAATATTTTCTAGTTGTTTGATATGGCAATAAGTAGTGGGTATCTTGTCTTTCGGTTGTTGGAACTCAATTCCGAAAGTACGCGCATACACAGCGCCGGCAAAATGCTTAACTTCAACATCTTCAGGTTTGATACCTGGAAAATCTTTTTGAGCCTCAGCGAACAACTGATTAAAGTAGGCAATCGTACAAGAGTAATGCTCCGACCTGATCACACAGGTACCTGTACTGGTACATTCACGGATGAATTTCACTTTCCGCCTCCATTGTTATTCGGGTAAAGAACGAGTTTTGTACCACGATATCGATAGAAGAACTCGCTCTCTACCGAACAAATGAGCATACCATATTTTATCTAGCAAGTCAAGAATAGGCCATATACAACTTCCAAGGCTTTTATAGACAAAAAGTACAATCTATTAATCCTTATTTAAAATAAATTTATTTTAACTCACCTTTAGATTATATGGGCTAAAGCCGCATATATACTCGTTCGTTCGAAAATAATTAAATACATTTAATTATTTTCTCACTTCATTTCGCATATGAAAAAATCAATCCTAATCCTTATTTTATCACTTGTCACCGTTAGTTTGATATTTACAGCTTGGAAATTATTACAAATAAATCCGGTACAAACACCAGTCGCCGAAAATACAGCTGAAAATTATAATGAAACAAGTACGGCAAACGAAACAACTACCACTCCGGAAAATACAACCAGTACAATCTCCACAACCACTACCGTCCCAACTCTAGTAGAAGTAACGAGCGGAACACCGGTGCCGGCAGACATAGTTGCCGCACAAGAAAAAAACGCAAGCAAATTAAATACGGATTTATCAAAATATAAAACACCAATTATGATAATAGACCAAAAGAAAACCTACATCGCCAAAATGAAAACTACTGCCGGAGAAATTGATATTTCTCTAAACGCGGCCGCCACACCAATTACTGCCAACAATTTTGTTTTCTTAGCCAAGAAAAATTTTTACGACAATGTTATTTTCCATCGTGTAGTTAAGGGCTTTATGATTCAGGGCGGCGATCCAACTGGCACTGGCACAGGTGGCCCGGGATACAAATTTGATGACGAGCCTTTTACCGGACAATATACCAGAGGCACAGTAGCAATGGCGAACTCCGGACCAAACACCAACGGCAGTCAATTCTTTATTATGCACCAGGACAATCCATTGCCACCAAACTATGTAATTTTTGGCAAAGTAATTAGCGGGCTAGATGTGGTTGATAAGATTGCCACAGCCCCGGTTATTGCCAGTGATGGTGGAGAAATGTCTAAACCAGTTAATCCGGTAAAGATCTTGTCGGTAGAGATTGTGGAGAAGTAATTAAATAAAACAAAAAAGACCCTGCGTGGGTCCTTTTTGTTTTATTTAGCTTTAGCTACCGCAGTATCCGGATAGAAAATTTGTACTTCTACACGTTTTACACCGAACTTCATAGCTTGGGCTTGGCTGGTATCTAACCAGATATCCATGCGACCAAAACCATAGCGTGAGTTCATACGGTCTTCTACCACGAAGATTTTATCTCCATAGAGAGACGGAATCTTGATTTTAGTACCAAACGGTAAGCCGTTGGCCGCAATCATGCCGTCATGCACTCTTTTACCGGTAGCCGCAATAAACGGGCTATCATCGGTTTGGTTAGGAGTACTTGTATAGGCAGTAATTACCGCTCTAATCACTTTGTCCGGCTGGTCTTCATCAGCTACAGACACTTTGGAAGTTTGGCTAACACTTTGGTCTTTTAGCTCTAAACTAACTATTTTTTGTGTAGAGTTAGCCATATTTTGTGGAGTATCGGCTTTTACCACTACTGGCACAATAACTTGGCTAATTAAGGCTATAATCACCACTAAACGAGTGGCAATATCCAGCTGCTTAAGATTGAATTTTGGCTTAGTTAAGCTCATATTTTTAATTATTAAAGGATACCCTTGCAGAGTACCCTTGTTTAATTAACGGCTCACTATACCACAAATTGCCATTTTTGTCAATGGGTGGTAGTATTTAGATATTAAGGAAACTCTAAAGATTTTTTAGCATGCCAATCCCTCAACTTAGCCAAAGCAGACACTATGGACACCTAGAGGGCCGAGAACCAGTGTCACGCCAAGACAAAAAGAAAAAAATCCTCAAAATCCTTGGGCTTACCGTCGTAATTGGACTAGTAGCCAGTTTTATTGTAGGCACAATTGTCGTGGCCTGGGTTAGCCGCGACCTGCCCGACCCAAACAAATTAAACGATAGGCAAGTTTCACAAAGCACCAAAATCTACGACCGTACCGGTACTCACCTGCTCTACGAGGTTTATCAAAATCAAAAACGAACTCTGGTTCATCTAAACCAAATTTCCAATTATGCTCAAAAAGCAACCATTGCTGTGGAAGACAAAAATTTTTATCAGCATAATGGTATCCAGATTACCAGTATCCTGCGCGCCGCCTTTAATGATCTTATTGGTCGCAAAGCCGGTTCGGGCGGAGCTTCTACACTCACACAACAACTAATTAAAAATACGATTACCGGCGATGAACATTCTGTTTTTAGAAAAATACGCGAAGCAATTTTGGCTATCCGCTTAGAAAAAAAGTATACCAAAGACCAAATTTTAAAATTATATTTAAATGAAATTCCCTACGGCTCTACCAACTATGGCATTGAATCTGCCAGTCAATCGTATTTCCACAAAAGCGCTGCGGATTTAAGCCTAGCCGAGGCTGCCACCCTAGCTGCTATTCCCAAAGCGCCCAGTAAATATCTGGCGAATTTAGATGCTTTGCGCGATCGCCGCGATTTGGTGCTTGGCTTAATGTATGACCAAGGATATATCACCGAAGCGCAAAAAAACGAAGCCCAAGGAATAGCCTTACGTATTTTTAGAAATGGCGGCCCCATGGATGCGCCTCATTTTGTATTATATGTAAAACAATTGTTGGCCAACCAGTTTGGCGAGCGCGCTGTAGACGAAGGTGGTTTACAAGTAATTACCACGCTTGATTATGATAAACAAAAAATAGCCGAAGCGACTGTAAAAGAATTAGGTGATAAAAATGCCAAAAACGCGAATGCCAATAATGCGGCACTTGTAGCCCTAGATCCAAAAACCGCGCAGGTTTTGAGCTTGGTTGGTTCCCGTGATTATAATAACGATGATATTGATGGTCAGTTTAATGTGGCGGTTTTGGGAAAACGCCAGCCCGGATCTTCATTTAAACCATTTGTCTATACCGCCGCTTTTGAAAAAGGCTACACGCCCGACACCGTGCTCTACGATGTCAGCACTAACTTTGATGCGCGTGATGGTAAAGATTATACCCCCAAAAATTATGATGGCAAAGATCATGGACTTGTAACTATACGCAAAGCGCTGCAAGGATCGCTTAATATTCCAGCTGTAAAAACTTTGTATTTGGTTGGCTCAAAAAATGCGATAGACTTTGCTAAACGTTTTGGCTATAGCACTTTTACAGGTGATTATGGTTTAAGTTTGGTGCTCGGCGGTGGTGAAGTAAATCTTCTAGAACACACCGATGCCTATGCCACTCTCGCCAACAATGGTGTCTACAATCCGAGTGTTAGTATTTTAAAAGTAACCGACGCCTCTAACAATGTTCTGTATCAGTGGCAACCAACTTCCGGAACCCAGGCAGTTTCTTCCGACTTAGCCGCCACCATTACCGATGTCCTTACCGATGACCAATCACGCTCATTTGTGTTCGGCTTGCATGGCAACCTTACCCTGCCAGACCGCCCGGTAGCAGCCAAAACCGGTACGACCAATGACAACAAAGATGCTTGGACAATGGGTTATGTGCCGTCTTTGGCTGTGGGTGTTTGGGTGGGCAATACTATTCCTACCCCAATGAAAGCCGGAGGCAATGCGCTCGCCGGTACAATTTGGAATAAATTTATGCGACAGGCTTTGGCTAGCACGACACCCGAAAATTTCCCCGCTCCGCTGCCAAACGACGCTACCAAACCGGTTTTACGTGGCGCCAGCGACGGTATTATTCTCAACATTAATTCGGAGACCGGCAAAATAGCCAATTCTACTACTCCGGAAAATTTAATTGTCCAACGCACCTACTTGCCTCCGCACGATATTTTGCAATATGTAATGAAAGACGATCCGCGCGGACCAGCTCCGACTAATCCCGCTGACGACCCACAATACCAAGCCTGGGAAGACGGTTTGCATGCCTGGATGGCCCGCCAACAAGCGGCGGGTATAAACATGACCTTTGAAGAACCACCAACCGAATATGACAACCAACAGTCTTCCGATCTGGCACCAACTATAGAATTTATTTCACCAACTGAAGGCGCGATTTTAACTTCTCGACAAATTGATATTCAAATCAAAGCCGAAGCGCCTAATGGCGTAACAAAAGTTATGTATCAAATTGATGGGCATTCAATCGGTGAATCTACCACCACACCATTTAATTTTACCTACGATGCCAAAACACTCCTTAAAGGCCCACACACGCTTTCTGCGGTGGCCGCAGATGATCAAGCTAATAGTTCTCAAAAAAATATTAATTTCGCCCTACAAGCCGATTTTGACCCGCCTACAATAGATTGGTTTGATGGTGATTCAGTAACACTAAAAACGAGCGATTTCCCGCGCGTGATGAGTTTGGTGCCATTCCGTTGGGACGACATGAAACAAGTTGATATTTATTTATCTTCCGGCACCGGCCAGCCAAGATTAATTTATAATTTTAATCACAAAGAAGATACGCTCACTAACAACAACCTAACATTTACCTGGAAAAATTCTCCGGGTGCTGGCGCGCACACCCTCAAAGCTGTTATGACTGATACTTCTGGGAAGACGGTTGAGAAGGTTTTGACGGTTACAGTGGAATAAAAATTTTACTGCCGTATAGGCATCACAATATAAACAAAAGTTTTATCATCTTTTGGAGCCAGAACACACGGGCTATCAGCATTAATTACTTTTAAGACCGCATTTTCTGTATCAATATTGGCTAGGCCATCGAGTACATAGCGATGATTAAGAAGCGTATTATTTTTATCTCCTTTTATTTCGGCTGGGACTTCGGATTTATATTCACCGGTTTGGGTAGACACCGAAGACACATTCACCACGCCGGCAGTTGGATCAAATTCAAAGTTTACCGCATTTATGCCGGTAGTAGTAAATAAACTAGCGGCTTTGATTTCTTTGGTAATCTGATTAGTGGAGAATTCAGCTGAGGTTTTAAATTCTTTAGGGATAATTTGGGTATAATCCGGATATTGGCCATCTACCAGGCGCGAAACCAACTCTACTTCGTTACAGCGCAAGACAATCTGGTTTTCCGTCACAAGCAAGCGCGCTTTGCGTTCGTTTTCTACCCCTCTAGACAACCCCAAAATATGATTCATTTCTTGGGCAGTTCGGCCAGGCAAAATAATTCTAGCTTTTTCTTCCCCTTGAGATACTTTTATCTTTTTTTCGGCCAGTCTATAACTGTCGGTGGCCGCCATTGTTAACATTCCTGGCTCGTCATTAAAATTAAACAATACACCGGCCAACTCTGGCCTGATTTCATTCTTTGAAGATGCTTGAAACACTTGCCCCAAACCACTCTTAAGAGCATCAACATCTATTGAATAGCCCTTTCCTTCGCCAACAACCGGCACAACCGGAAATTCATCGGCTGGGGCGCCTTTAATTTTTGTTGAAGATCTTCCACACACAACTTCTATTTCACTATCTTTTAAAGTTATCTCTACTTTTTCTTCGGACAATAAATTTACAAAATCAGTAAGAGTTCTGGCTGGCACGGTAAATACACCCGGAACCTCTACTTTGGCACGCAAAATAGATGTAATCGCCAATTCTAGGTTGGTAGCCATTATCTCTACTTTTTGTTCACTGGCTTTAATCAAAACATTACCCAGTATCGGTAGGTTTATATTTTTGCCAGCCACTCCAATTACCAGTGCTAAAGATTTTGCCAGGTTCTCCTTGGTGCAAAAGAATTTCATATAAAATATTTATTTAATAGTATTGACAAAACTGTGTTTTTGTGATATACTTCTTTGTTGTTGGGATGGTTTTCCGCACTGGTTTTCCACCTCACAACACAACCAAGTTGTATTTCAGGAGGATTTCTAATGCTCCAGATCGCGCCCATCGCGTCCGCCAGCCCCGACGGCATCCTGTTCAGCGGCCCGAAGCTCTCCAAGAGGACCGTCCGGCGCATCAACCGCACGGAGAGGGAGGCCTTCGACATACTGGTGCAGAGGGTTTCGGAGCAGGGGATCTACCGTGGCGAATTCGACGCGAGGTCCACCTCGCAGACGATCGGTTCCCGCAAGGACGCCACCCTCCACCACAAGACCAAGTCCGTCCGCCGCGAGCGCAGCCCCGGCTTCCGGCGCCGCATCCGCCAGGAGAAGCGCTTCGCCCTTCTCAACAAGCTGGACAACATGTCCAACGCGCAGTTCAGAGAGTGGTACGACCTGTTCAAGTTGCTCAGCTAAGGTCACCACCAACTCGTTCCTTCCGTCGTCCATCGACTCGTCACCCGGCGAGTCGTTTTTAATTGTCTATTATTGTATATCGATTTATTTATAATAACGATAAAGTGAGGGAAAAGGTTGTTTATAAACTTTTCCGAACGTATTGTTATTATATATCTTTTTATATAAATAAATTACAATCGTTACTATAAGGCAGTGGATAAGGTGGTATAACTATTTTTCTTATCTAATCTTACGGGTTTTTAGTTTTTGAATTTATAATTTTTCTGTTGATAATAGGTTTGTAAAGTGTGGGGATAAATTTTATTTTTTCTACCACCTGTTTATAAGTTGTTTAGAAAGTGTATAGAAAGTGCATTAATTTTTTCAGTTATACATTACTTATCAACTGTTTAGTCACAAGTCTTTAAAGTCCATAAAGTCTGTAAAGCTTGACTTGTTACTTTATAGACTTTCGACTTTACGGACTGTTTAAGTTATGTTTATATATAATTTTTGTTTTATTAGCTCTATTTCTTGTTTTAATTTTAGGTCTCGTTCAATGTCGCCGCTAATTTTATTGTCAGCATGCATAGCAGTAGTGTGGTCTCGGCCGCCCAGTTCGTTGCCGATGGCGGGGTACGACATATTAAGTTCTTTACGCATCAGGTGCATAATAATTTGGCGAGGATGAGAAAATTTCTTTTCTCGGCTTTGGCCAAGTAGGTCTGATATGTTTATGGTATAAAATTCACTGGCCGCATCTATTATCTGTTGTGGAGTTATAGAGCGATAGGTAGAACGCATTTCGGTGTTAGCTAAAAGTGATTTTACCGATTCAACCGTTGGTTCCATGTTCTTAAGTTGGTGAAGAGCAATAATTTTGTTGAGCGCACCTTCTAATTCACGGATGTTGCGATGAACGGTAGTAGCTACGAGCTGCAAGATTTCTTGGTTAAGCAAAAAATTCTTTTCTACACATTTTTTTTGCAAAATAGCGATGCGGGTTTCCAGTTCCGGTGGCGCCACATCTACAATCATGCCCCACTCAAAGCGGGATTTTAGGCGGTCTTCAAGAGCTGGAATGGCTTTTGGTGGGCGGTCAGAAGTCATTACCACCTGTTTGTTTTGTTGGTGCAGTTCGTTAAAGGTATGAAAAAAAGATTCTTGAGTTTTGTCTTTGCCGGAGATAAACTGGATATCGTCTATCAGCAGCACGTCTATATTGCGATAGCGGTTTTGGAAGTTTTTGGCATTACCGTCGCGAACCGAAGAAATATAATCATTAGAAAATTTCTCGGCGCTGGCATACATAATGCTAATATTTGGTCGGGCTTTAAGCAAATGATTGCCAATTGCTTGGACCAAGTGGGTTTTGCCCAAGCCCACGCCGCCATAGATAAATAATGGGTTGTAAGCTTCGCCGGGTTTGTTTACCACGGCTTGAGCAGCTGCAAATGCTAACTCTGATCCGCCACCAACCACAAAAGTTTCAAAAGAATATTTTGGGTTGAGGCCAAATTCGCCCACTCTCGGTGGAGCGCTCACTTCGCTGGATGCAAATACCGGTGAATGTACATTAATTTCCGGCGCTTTTTCTTCGGTTTTTACTTCGGCCGGCTGAGTTGAGATGTTTTTAACATTAAAAATTTTGTATTCGAGCTTTTTGACCGGCTTTTCGGTCACTCTCTCTAGGGACTTTACAATCATCTGGTTATATTTCTTTTCGAGCCAGGCGCGGTTAAAATCATTGGGCACGCACACGACCACGCAGTTGTCTTGGTAGGAAAAGATGTCGGTACTTTTAAACCAGGTGACGAAGTTTGGTTTAGAGATAGACAGCTCGAGCTCGGCCAAAACAGCTTGCCAGATTTCGTGGTTAGACATACGTTAAAACTCTATAGATTTAGCTTTTTCATCTTAACATAATAAAGTATAAGGGCCAATAGTAGCCTAAAAATGCCTGGGGGAAAGACTGGGGACAAGGTGTGGATATGTTGACAAAATAAATTTTTTATGTTAAATTTGTTTGTTCCCAACTTCTGGGATTCCGCTTACCGTGAGCGGATCACGGATTGGAGAATGGCGATGAATAAGGAAAGCTTCGAGGAGGTGGTGAGGTTGGCCGGAGCAACAAACTGGATTCAGGTTCTGCTCAGGAGCGGCGAGACTGATGAGTTCATGGCGGAACAGATCCGTGTGATCGACATAGGTGTCGAGATTGTGGGTGATGAAGGTGTTCTCCTGTTCTCAGATATGGTTAGCGCCAAGGTCGTGGGCGACTGAAAAGGGTGCTCTATCACCAAGATGCCGGGCTGTGCGCATACGCAGGCCCGGCACTTACATTTTTATAGGGTTTTTGTGTAACAGCTTGACAAACCGAGAAGTTTCCTCTATAATTCATTTACTAAAATACTTAAAGGAATATTATGGCAACAAAGCGAACCTATCAACCAAAAAAACGCAAGAGAGCAAAATCCCACGGTTTCCGTGCTCGCATGAAGACTAAGGGCGGACGCGCGGTGCTTAGCCGCAGACGCGCCAAAGGCAGAAAGAAATTGACTGTTTCTAATGAAAGAAAGGGCAAGAGAACAAGAAAAACATGGTAATTAAAGATAA
>CAZQLV010000014.1:0-10591 GCA_964594385.1 uncultured Gammaproteobacteria bacterium
TACCACCCACGCCAAAGCGCACCCCATCGGCATAATCTCTATTTATTTTTATGAGTGGGGCGTTGGAGTTTAAGCAATTATTTAATTTGGCTAAATCTAAACCGGCTGCGTCTGCTAATGTGGCCACATCGGTAGCGCCAAGATAGGTTGGCAAATTAGTTTGCTCATTAAATAAATAATTAAACACTCCCCAATATTTTTCCGGACCTTGATTGTAGGCGCAAACAGCCAGCTGAGATAATTTATTGGTGCCGGGGTGAATAGACTCACCGGGAAAATTTCTAAAGATTAGTTTTACTTTACTACCATATTTACCTAGCAATCTTTGCACTATCGGCCAGGCAGCCTTGGTGTTAGGACAACGAAAATCACCAAACAAAACTATTATAATCGCGGCGTTGGGGTTGCCCAAAAAGGGGAAGTCTCCTTTTTCTAAAACATCACGATCAACGGTTTGGACATTTGCATCATTTGTCTGCCTATCAAAACCGCCATACGCTTGCTGCAGTTCTGCTCCTTGTCCATGTTTTATTTGCCACCAAAACCGAGCGGTCACTGCGCCAAAAACAATTGTACCTACCAACAACAGACTGCCCAACCCTACCAGAGTCACACCCCAAATTGTTTGATACCAACGCATAATAAATTGAAAAAAATCAAGGATATTATACTACATATAGTATTCATTGACAAAGTTCTTGTTTAGTGATATACTATCTTTACCCTAATTTTCTTCTCTAAATATGTCTGTCACCATTCTTAATATCATACAATTTTCGTTGGCGGCGCTGCTTATAGCCGTAATTCTTTTGCAGCAAAAAGGCACAGGTCTCAGTGGCGTTTTTGGCGGTTCTAGTAATATCTATAGCACCAAACGCGGTGTGGATAGAATCCTGCACTTGGCTACCATAGCTATTTCTCTTGTTTTCTTTAGCATTTCTCTTATCCGGCTTGTTTTGTAAATTAACACTTCATATAATTCACACTTCACTCTCCCATGAATTTATCCAAACTATTTTTTTGGATTAAGAAAAAACAGGGTTCAGCGGATGTTTCCATGCGCTCTCATAACTTTGACCAAAAACTTATCAAGAGAATCCAGTCAAAAATAATTCCCAGCTGGTCTCAGTTTAGATATTTAAATAATTTTTTAACCAAAACCGAAAAACGCATTATTAGCGCCGGCTTAGCAGTATTTTTTTTAACACTCATATCCTGGGGCGCAATCTGGTTTTTCAAAAATTTTACCGTAGTGCCGGCCAGCGGCGGAGAATATATAGAAGCGATGATTGGTCAACCAAAATATGTTAACCCTATCTTTGCTTCGGCCAGCGATGTAGACGCCGATTTATCCTCTCTTATCTATTCGGGTTTATTCAAATACAACAATCAACAAAAATTAGTTACAGATCTGGCCAGCGATTATACAATTAGCAGCGACGGCATGACATACGATATTAATTTACGAAAAGACGTTAAATGGTCGGACGGAGAAGCGCTTAACGCCGATGATGTGGTGTACACATTTGAAACTATCCAAGATCAGGAAGTTGGCAGCCCCCTCTTTCCCGCTTTCCAAGGTATCCAAATAGAAAAAACCGGCGACTTTTCCGTGCGCTTTACACTCAAAGAACCGTTTGCTCCGTTTTTAAACAGCCTTACCGTCGGCATCTTACCTCAACATATTTGGTCGGACGTGCCCCCTTCCGGTATCCGACTCACCAAAAATAATCTCCAGCCGGTTGGTTCCGGACCCTGGAAATTCAGCAAACTAACCAAAGATTCTAGCGGCAATATTCAAAATTACACCCTGGAAAGAAATACTTCTTATTATCAAAATACCCCTTACTTAAAAAATCTTACCTTCAAATTTTATACGGATTTTTCGCAAGCGGCCAGCGCCCTCAAGAGTCAAGATGCGATGGCGGTTAGCTTCTTGCCGCATAACTTGGCGGACAAAATTGCCGGCAAAAATTTTGCTTTATACGAATTTGAATTACCACAATATACAGCTTTATTCTTTAATGCGGATACAGCCCCGATCTTAAAGGATAACGACTTTCGGCTTGCTTTAAATTTGAGTTTGGATAAAAATAAAATTTTGCAAGACGCTTTAGATAATAAAGGAGAGGTTATTAATTCGCCTATACTTAAAGGCGCTGTGGGCTACAGTACCGACATAGCTTTCCCACAATTTGATACGGACAAAGCCAATGAAATCATCAGCAAAAATTGGACCAAAATACAGCCGGAAGAATATTTTAAAGCCGAATACGATGCTGCCATAAAAACTCAGCAAGACGAAATAAACGCTATAAAAAATAATACCAGCACTTCCGCGGATGATATAGCCGCCGGCGTCAAAAAAATAGAAGACGGCACCACCGCCGCGGTACGCCAAGAGATGGATGCTGATCAAAGTTTTTATAGAAAAAATAAAAACAACGAAATATTAGCTTTGACTATCACCACGGTAGATGCGGCTGATTACCAACAAGCCGCCGAAGCTATTGCCAAAATGTGGCGCGCGATGGGTATAAAAACAAATATTCAAACTGTGACTAGTAACCAAATAGCCAAAGATATTTTGCGCGACCGCAATTATCAAGTGCTCTTATATGGCGAAATTGTCGGCGCCGACCCAGACCCGTACCCTTTTTGGCATTCTTCCCAAATCACCTATCCGGGATTAAATTTATCTTTATTTGTTGATCGTGCCGCCGACAAGCTGCTAGAAAACGGCCGCGCTACCACTACCGAAAGCGCCCGCGCCGATGATTACGAAAAATTCCAAGATATTTTAGCCAAAGAAATTCCGGCTATATTTCTCTACACCCCTACCTATAATTTTGTTGCTAATAAAGAAATTAAAGGCATTAATTTAAAACAGGTATTTTCGCCTTCAGACCGATTTAACGATTTAAATAATTGGTATATAAAAACAAAACATCAATGGAAGGGTTTTTAAGTAAATGGACGAGTGGCGGAACTGGTATACGCGTACGTCTCAGAAGCGTATGGAGCAATCCTTGAGAGTTCGAGTCTCTCCTCGTCCACTAAGAACTCCGCAGAGCGGGGCGGCCGAGAGACGAGAACGCCGGAGCGATGTTGCACGACGCAGGCCGGCGAGTGCAACCGCGAGGCGGTGGCTAGACAAAATTTTTGGAAGAAAATTTTAGTCGAAGCCGACTCCCGGACACTTGACAAAACGGCATTTTTGTGATATTATGCTACGTTCGTTATATGTTTCTTTGTCTATTTTTTGGCAACGTTACTTAATGAATAATTCTTTAACAATTTATCATACCCTAAAAATTAAAATTTGGTGAGTGATTAAAGTAAGATATATATTTATTTTGCTTTAACCACTCACCAATAAATCCCTATCGCTAGGGTCCCAAAAGGATAGTTGGTGGCCTTGAAAGAGGTTTTGGCGAAGGAGCTCCCATGAAGAAGCGTTCGTTCCGGATCGGCAACCTGACCATCAACCTCATCGAAGGCGACATCGCGCAGGTCAAGGCCGACGCGCTCGTGACCGCCATCAACTCGGAAGGCATGTGGTATGGCGGTATCGACGGCGTCATCCAGCGCATGGCGGGCAACATGTTCCATGCCCAGGCGCGGGCAGCGCTACCGCTGGTTCACGCACAGACTGTGGTTGCCAAGAAGAGCGGTGAGCACCGCGGCCAGTTCGGTGATGTCGTGTTCGTCATCGACGATCTCGAGGGTCCGCTCCGCACGGTCATCAGCTCGGCCCTCGGCGCGGCGGACAAGGCGGGCTACAAGTCCGTCAGTCTCCCCGCGATCCGCACCGGTGTCATGCTCGGTGTGGTGGAGAAGAACGTGACCGAAGCGGTTCGCGAGATCTCGATCGGCATCAAGACCTTCGTCGACACGATGTCCCCGAGCAACCTCAAGGAGATCACGTTCGTGGTCTACAAGGCGCCGGAGGTCTTCGACGCGCTGGCGCTCATGCAGCCACGGTGAGCGCGCGGGTATGATGTACAGGGAGCAGTGCACGAAGCGCTGCTCCCACCCCATTTTATTTCTACCATTATTGGTAAGCATAAAAAGCGGTGTTTCTCAAAATATACGTTTTCACGTCGTCCCATACTCCCCGCTCTGCACAAAATTCACCTTCAAAAAGGTGTTTTTTGTATAAAAAAATAGTCACAGAACAAAAGTTCTGCAACGGCTTTGCCTACCCCCATGGAGGAGGTTCAAGTTTGATATGCGGGTAATCTCGCCGCACTTCTTTTGCTAATTCTGAGATCCTGTGTGGACTAGGGCGGCCTTTTTTGACCAAGACTAAACCAAGAGTTTGCTTGAGCCATTCTTCTGTATCTGTCTTGGTATGACAATCTTGGCAAAACAAAGTATCTTCCATCCACGGCCCACCTCCTCGTGGCCCCCAAGAAGTGATGCCGTAGTAACTTACTGAATACCAATGAGGGGCTCTGACACAAAGCGATTCGTCAGTTGAAAAGTAACTGATGTTCCTATCTTCTTTTTGGCAACGAATACAGGTTAGATGTGTGCTAGCGTAACTTTTCCAGCTAATACCATCTCCGATTGGGATATGCCAATCTAATTTTCCATTAGTACCAGAAATACGAATTCTTTTGCTTTCTTCCTGGTTTTCATCAAGTTCGTTTCCACAATTACTACAATTGTAAGTGTAATAATAGAAGTTAAAGAAACCGGCGGAAGTTTTGACACGTTCGATTTTTGGCTGGAGAGATTTATGCTGAACCCAAATGGCGCAATCGCATTTCTCGCAAACTGTTGCAGCGCCTTCAAATTTTGTCATGAGCCACATCCTTTTGTTTGTATTACAAAAATAATAACACCCGAATAACCAGCGGTCAATGGTGCTATCAAAAAGCAGATGGTTGTTTAATATTAACTTCTCAATTATTTATTATCTTCGCTTTCAGGGTCTGGCTCTTCGCTTTTAGTATAAGTATGCTTTCCTAGGAAATGTCCGTTTTCTTCAGTTATTACTTCTCCGCCGCTTTTGCCAAGAAATTTTTGAATACCACCTTTAGTTGCGTCCTTTCTAAGTCCAAAGTGTCTCTCCACCTTCCCCGTTGCGCCTGCTTTGCCGGTACCTTGTGTAAGGTTCCATCCATGTCCCGGTTGGTTTACCAGTTTGTATGTTGGTAATTTTGGCATATGCAATTTATATTTTAATTTGTCTCTCTTTGACTAGCAAAGAGACATGTTAATATTTATATTTTAGCAGCAATTTTATAAAAGAACAATATTAAAAATACC
The DNA here is from genome assembly GCA_964594385.1 of uncultured Gammaproteobacteria bacterium. GTDB lineage: Bacteria > Patescibacteriota > Patescibacteriia > Magasanikbacterales > GWA2-37-8 > XYD2-FULL-39-9. Next base: position 5,278 of record CAZQLV010000014.1, read on the forward strand.
ATATAGTTTATATATGGTATTTTTAATTCATATCATGATCACTCTCGCGATAGTTATAATTCCTAACGAATTCACAGGCGAAAGCTTGCTTTCATCTGGAGTGAGCGACGGAATTTCAAGCGCCATAGCGCTTATAATTTTTATAACCATCGCGAGCTTGAGTGACCATGATTGATCACCTTACTCGTTCATCCTCTGATTTGGAGGAGCTAGTTATCGTGACAAGAACATTGTGAGTTGCTCGGCCTCGAACAGCGCCATCAGAGCCAGGAGACGAAATTCTTGTGAAGATGGATCCTTGCCACCCTCGGTGATGATCATGCTCAGGTACTCGTCGGTGAACATATCTTTGGCCCCGGCGGCCACCATTTCTTTCACCACCTGCATGGCATCGGCAGGTTGCATGAACCTGTTCTTGATGTATGCATGTAGGCAGACATAGGCTGTCCCGAGCAGGCACATTGGTCCACTCAACTCTACCCCAGATTGCCGGTTGACGATGACACCTCCGATCTGGCCGCAGCTCTCCTGCGTTGGCTGGAAGCCAAAAGTTGAATTGGTGTCGGGCCTCGCGGACAGGTTGGTGAGTTTCTCTCCCAGGTCCTTCTCTTCAGCAGCAAGCGCCTCATTGAACTTGGCGATGAGCGAGCGGGACTCCTTGTAACCCCAGATTCTGCCGGCGGCGCCGAGATCGAGCAACGTCATGCCGGTCTTGGCCGTGAGAAATGGTGGTGATATCTTCCCGCAGTGGGCCTCGATCACACCGAATTTGACTTCATCCTGACCGAACATGCCCTGAATATGAGCTTTGAACATGTGCCTCTCCTCTCCCCGTGCTGTTGTTGGAAACAACTGCCACCCAATAGCCTATATAACCTAGATTATCGGGCGGGAGTTGTTTATTAGAACAATAAAACACATTATCAAAAAAATATAATTTTGTCAATACACCTAAGAATATTTTTAAAGGACCAAAGATGTGTAATATATAAACAAAAATAGTCCCGAGTATTCGGGACTATTTTTGTTTTAATTTATACCCTCAATTTTTGAGGCCATAATTTAACGGCCGAATGCAGGGGAGTTAATCCTAGAATTCAGCCTTTGTGGCGATCACTCGCCAAAGAACAATGTTTCTACTGCGCTTGCTTTATTCCTCCGCATACGTTGCCGAAAGGAAGCGAGAACTTCTTCGTCGTAGTGTTGACGAATCGTCGCCACCATGTACTCAGCTAGCCTCAACTCTTTGATGCGTTCCGGCACGCCATCTTGGTTGCAGAGCACATCCCATCTTTGCATACTTTCATCTATCAGCTGGTAAGTATCAACTTCAAGTTCGGCTAGTGTTAAATGCTCTGCTACAAGCAAAAAGAGTGTTTCGAACTCGTACACAGCGGCTTCGCGTCGTACGAGCTTAAACGCCTCGTCAGCAGTGCAAGTGTAGGAAAAGTCTGGTAGTAAACCTGCGGCTCCAGACAATCTTTGCAAAAGCATGCCCAAATGCACACCCTTTGCTGATTGCAAGTTTTCTTCTCCAGCCCTGGCCAGAAATTGTGGTTCTCCGCCTTCTGCTATAGGACGATCAAAGAGTACGGCAACTTGGCTTCGTCCGCTGATCCAAGCCCAATATTTTTGTTCTTCCGGTTTTGGTTGCACGGGTAACCTTTCTGTTAGAACGGGGATCGCGCGATTGCGATGTGCTAGAATCTCATAAATAATACCTTTTGTCAATATGTGCGGCTTTTTTGTTTTATCCACAATGACCCCTTGACAGAATCTGTTTTTTATGATATAGTGTTAAGTCGTAAATCAAATGATTTACAACGTTATAAGTATCAACAGGTGGTAATTATAACGCTGTGAATCATGCCCCCGCGCTCAGCGAATGCAAAGGGGTGGCACAGCTTTGGCTGGAAACTCAACACAAGAGGACACAAGAGGCTTAGAGCCAGAAGAGGAGAAAATGAAGCTCATTTTATATGATGAACTTTGCTGGTAGGGCTGAAAACCCTACCCGGTAGGAATGCCACAGCATACGTACGCAAACTCGTATGCAACCTATCGATAAATCCAACGAGGAGGAATTCCCCGGGAAATGCGCAAGGTTGTGATTGGTTTTGCCATCACGATCAACGACAGCCGCCAGCGCCGGCAGACCAAGGGCACACGACGCGCCCAACGGTCATCGAGCCGACACTAGCGGCTAAGCGCCACCCGAGGATGGTCAGAAGGCACACTGACCCCTCCGTCCCTTTTTAAACTTTAAACTGCTTTCATTCACTAAAATAAATAAAAACAGACCGGTGATCCCGGCCTGTTTTTATTTTTCTCTCCCTTAATTGTCAAAGAGCTATTTTAGAGTTATTTAACTCCATTAAACACCAGAAGTAGAAGTAGCCGTAACATTTACGGAGCTAGCCTCAATTATTTTGGTGTTGGAGTTCAATACTCCCATTACATCCACGGTATATCCCACCGCTAAATCTTCGAAAATAGCAGGAGTTATGCCTGGAACTGTGAAAGTGGTGCTAGCATTTGTTTGCACCGTATATACCGCGTTAGTAGAAGTTGGCGCGAGAGTAAATCTTTGTGCCACAGCGTCAGTTGATGTGACGGTGCCAGATAAAGCTGTAGCAGTAACATCAATAGAATCATCGCTAACAGTAGTGGCGGTAACAGCGCCAAAATTATCCATATTTCCTTGAACTCGGAGGGTATCGCCCAAAGCCAAATCTTTTAAGGCAATAGTACCGCCCGAGTGATTAGTAAGTTTTGTGTTGGCATCAACCAAGAATGTTACTTCGTTGATTGGGGCCATAGCCATGGCGCGTGCTCCCATTGCCATTGTCGGCATTATGTCAGTCACAGTGACTGTTAACATAGATGGGATGCTAGTAGTGCTAATTGCAGCTAGAGTACCTTCCATACTAAAAGGTAGTGGCTGAGGTGGAGAAAGAATTTCGGTAACTGTAACACTGCTAGCGGTTAGCACGTTGGTTTGGCTATTCATCAAGCCATTTACTTCGGCTTTATAACCAACCTTTAAATCAGCAAAAGCGCTGGTGGTAATACCGGGAATTGTGATAGTGGTATCGCCAGTTACAGCTACATTCACTGTTGAACTATCAACTTTAGTCAAAACAAATACATAAGTAGAACTATTGGTAGAACTGATTGTCCCTTCGGCTGTAGTAGCTACATCTACCGAATCATCGCGAACAAGAGTAGCGGTGATAGAACCAGCGCTATCCATGTTTGCTTGGACTGTTAAGCTGTCACCCAAAGCTAAATCTTTTAGAGCAATTACTCCACCAGAATGGTTGGTGATTTTTGTATTAGCATCAACTGTAAAAGTTACTTCATTAATAACAGTTGGAGCCATAGCTCTTGCGCTGCTTTGGATTGGAGGAAGAATATTTGTAACAGTGACAGTTAATTCAGAAGGAATACTAGTCGTGCTTATAGCAGTCAGAGTACCTTTCATGCTAAATGGTAATGGTTTGGGGGGCGTCATTTTAACTTTGATCTCCGAAGCAATAAGGGTGTGAGCTTGAGTGTTTAAAACACCTTTCACACTCACTTGTTGCGCTGTTTGTAAATCGGCAAAAGTTAAAGCTGTACCGTCAGAGGCGACAATTTTTGTATTGTCATTTACTTTAACATTAAGCGGTAACCATTTAGCCGAAAAACCTTGTAAATGTTTTAAGGTAAATGTTTGTGCTACCGAATCAATATTGCCGATGGCTCCGGTTATAGCTGCGGCAGTTAATCGAATAGAGTTGTCTTTAACGGAAAGAGCATACAAGATCCCCTGATCATCAAATCTACCAAAGATTTGAAGATTATCACCCAAAGCTAATTCTGAGAGTGAGCTTTTACCATAACCGACTCGACTAAAGATAGTTTTATCTTCAACGGCCACAGTGATGGTGTGAATATTTTTTGAACCCCCCATATTTTTAGGTAGAGGGCCTTTAATACTAATTGTTAACTGAGCAGGCAATGTAGCTCCACTGATTGCGGTTAATTGACCATTAATCAAAGTGAACTGCGAGAGTGCCTGTAAATTTGCTCCGATTCCTACATTAGTATTAGTGGTAGTTGCAGCCATAGATGGGCTCATCATAGCGATAGTAGCCAACATGGTAACTCCGACTCCTATTTTTTGTAGTATATGTTGCATATAATTAACAATTAAAAACAAATTTCGGGGACAAAACCGGTTGGCTTTTGCTTCGACCTGACTGTTCTCTAAAAAAACGGTCATCTATGCATACTATTTAAAGTTGTGGAAGTAATATTTTAAGGCTAGAGAGAACAGAGCGAAAGTAATATGTTTGTTTGAATTAGTACAAACATATTGAGTAGGTTAGTGTCCCTTATTTATTAATACACTCAGATATATAAAAAAGTTACACTATATATAATTATCTATATAGTTTAGCTCTGTGTGCTAATCGTATTTATTTTATAAAAAAAATAGCTCCCGGTAGCGCCGGGAGCAAAATAGAAAAAGAAATTTTAGCAGTTGTAGCTGTCGCTATGGATTAGGCCGTGGAAACCTTAGCAGAAGAGTGCGTCTGAGAGGCCTTGATTTGAGAGAAAAAAGCGAATGGTTCGGTGGGGGAAACGCCAGGGAATGTTCCCAGATGCTAGCCTGAGAATACAAACCATCCTCTGAATTTTGTGGGTAATCATTCCAACACATAGGCATGTAAGACTCTGCACTTACATTGGTTATGATAGGTGTGCTAGTAATAGTAGGTCTGAGCATCTGTGTTGCTTCGTTAGGAAAGTAGTGCTGCAAAAACATGATGTCGTAAGTTTGTTTGTAAACAACCATTGGTTTTGTAGTGTAATACAACAAGAGAAAAATACCAGCAAAAAGTATAAAATAGAAAGAAAGACCATACATAAGTAGCTTGAGAACATTCAAGCGTTTGATAGGACTTTTTACTTCACGACTGAGCATGATGGAGGATCCTTTAGCAACCCACTAGGCAGGGCAAGCCGGCGTTGGTTTACCAATACGCCTGTAAATTATCATAGTTTAGATATAATAACTTATAGGCGTGTTGGTTTTTAATTTAAAAAGAACAACGGGAATAGTATTTTTAGTTTATTATACCGAATCTTGCTTGTCAATTAAAGTATACTTATTGCCAATTTTATATTTAAACTATATAATAGTATAAGCAATTTTAAATAATATTTAAAAGGTCGGCAATTATTATAAATAATAAAAAGTAATTTAATTTAAACATAACTATATGCAGAAAAAATTTTTATCAATTTTATTAATGATTTCGGCCGT
>CAZQLV010000015.1:0-10403 GCA_964594385.1 uncultured Gammaproteobacteria bacterium
GGTGACAGCATTAAAAGCGAAACGAAATGGATTGCGCAATCCCATTGCCCAAATCGCGTGATACGTTCCGGTGGGTGTAAGGGTCTGTCCGGAAGTATTAACAAAACTCGTTGGATTATCTGCGGGAATAGTCCCGTCACTATTTAAGCGCAATATTTTTCCAGTAAGCGTCGTAACTGATTGGGCATTAGCCGAGTCTCCGTCATCCCCCACAGCAATATATAATTTCCCATCCGGACCAAAATGAATATCTCCACCCCGATGACTCCCCCCAATGGCATAAAACTCCAATAAAACCATTTCACTGCCTGGTACTACGACATTACCGTTGGCTGTAAAGCGGCTGATACGAGAACCTGCCGAGTTCTCGGTATAAAAAATATAAATATAATTGTTACTAGAGAAGTTAGGATCAACGGCAATACCCAACAAACCGCGCTCATCATCACTTCTCATGTTAGTTGTAACTAAAAATGGTGTAGGCAATAATTGTCCGTCTGCAGTAACAACTCGTACTGCTCCGGCTTGTTCGGTTACAAACATACGACCATCGGGTGCGAAAGCCGAAGCTGTTGGCTTTTGTAAGCCAGTAATAAATTGGTTATTGATTTGAAAAGTTCCATCTGGTGGAGTAACCGAAGAAAAACTTACGGAAATTGTCTGATTAGCATTAACATTGGTAAACGTATAACTTGAAACTGCTCCGACTGAGCCACCGTTTACTAGCACATCAGCGATTTGGAATCCAGCATTGGTGGAAATATTAAAAATTTGCGTTCCACCCGCAGCTACTGTTATATTGCCACTTGGCGAAATGCTACCACCATTTCCAGCTGATGCCGTAATAGTATATGTTGGTTGAGAATTCTGGATAAACGTAGCCGAAATTGTATGAGCAGCAGTCACATTAAAAAACGTGTAAGAAGAGAGAATGCCTTGTGACACGCCATCAACTGTTACTCCGGAAATTTGATAACCAGTGTTTGGGGTAATAGTAAAAGTTTGATTATTTCCAGAAGTTACACTAACCGCACCAACTGGGCTGATAATCCCTCCTGTTCCGGCCGAGGAAGTAACTGTAAATGTTTGTGTAGTTGTTGAAGAACCGTCTACCAAAACTACAGAAACATCATCAAGCAGTACCCCACTTAACGCAGAGCTACCTTCTTGAAAAATACCAACGCTAACATAATTTATGTTACGCGTAATATCAAGCGGAAAATTTAAAACTACAGTGCCTTTATCTCCCACCGATCCGGATACTTGAGTGCAATTATTCAAATCGGTGCCGCTAGCGTAGTCCACCAAAGCACAGAAGCTAATACTAGAAGCAGAGGCGAGAGTAGCACGAATTTTAGCAGAACTATTAAACTGAGAATATTTTTTAATAGAAAAAGTTGAGATATCTTTACCGTGCCACAATACACTATCGCCATATCCGTTTGTGCCAACTACCAAGCTTCTAGTACCACTAATAGGATTCACAGAAGTTGAAGATACTGACGTGCCGGGTTGATTAGGTTCAAAATTTGATAGACTAGTTTCAAAACCAGGATCTTCAATTAAATTGCTTGTACTTGCTTTTACACTCACCGAAGACAACGAAGAAACTACTAAACCAAATACCAATACTACCACGTAAAAAACCAATGACTTGTGTATACTTTTTGTATCCATAAAGTTGTACTTGGATAAATTAAAATTAATCCATTCATCTTAGCACTCAATTTTATAATGCGCAATAAAATTTTTATACTTAATTGTTGATAACTAATAAAAAATAAAATTAACCCATATCAGTGGGTTAATTTTTGTGCCCAGGGCGGGAATCGAACCCGCATGACCGAAGTCGAGGGATTTTAAGTCCCTTGCGTCTACCAATTTCGCCACCTGGGCTTTATGCAAATAATTAACTACAAAAAAATTTTATCACTATCTCTATAAAAAATCAATCCCGCACCACCTGTGCCTTGCGGCTGTAGTGATGCGGGGAACCTAAGCTACGAACGTACGCTACGGAAGATCAGCCCAGTCTTGAGCGGTAGGAATAAAAGCTGTCACTGTATCCTTCGCCTGCTGTGTGGGCTCTGCTGTCCAATTGTATACGTGGTATGGCTGCACGCCGAAGAAAACTTGATACCGCTTGGTGCGGCCATCATACTCAATCTGATCATTCATCTTGTGTACCAATGGTATGCCATACTGTCCGGCAGCAAACTGCCAAACATAAGAAGGCAGCGGGTGCTCTTCGGAGATAAAAAGGAGCCATGGCCAATTTGCCTCTGAAGGAGGCAACGTGGCAAACCACCAGGGGCCGGTACCGCCCTGCTCCAAAATATTGAGTGACATGTGCTGCCCGGCCTCGGGATTGTGTATCACCGTACCCGACGACGCAAAAGTCGTCTTGCCGAGCCAGCCCATACCAAACTCACGTTCGCCGGCGGATGCAGAAGCTGGATTGGCTTCAATCCATGAATTGGTGAGAGATGGACTGAAATGATAACCGGCGTAGTAACCCGGACGACAGCGTTCTATCGCCACATTCTTTGTAAAGGTAACGTGATGAATATATTTCGGAGTAGAACTGTTTTGCATGAAACAGGTGTAGCCTGCAAAATCAAGGCTCACCAGTCCGCCACCTTCCAGATAACACCGACACTGTGATGAAGCATCACACTCAGACTGAGTTCCGGTCCACCAATGCGGCTTATCGCCACATGAGTAACTACCCGGATAGTCCAGATAGTGATCAAACTCAAACGCCACTTCCACAAAGTTGCCTGTGTTTGTCAGGACATGAGCCGCGACCGCCGTAGCAAACAGAGGTGAAACCGGAAACGTCCAGTCTCCATACCAGGGATCAGTTACTTGTTGCCAGCCTGCCGGATAGGTGTAATAGTCCAGACGGTGCGCGCCCTTCTGATCCGGATTGGGCGACTGCGGAAATGAGAGTTTGACAAACGCATTCTGAATGACCACTGAACGTGGATCCAGAGTCAACGGATCATTCTGGTTAAGCGGTGTACCAGTCAGTGTTACAGCGCTATAACTACAGTTACTTCCGACCAAAGGTGATTTTGTTTCGGAAGTTGAACTAGGGCCGTCGCAGCCCACAATCATCGCACCCAAAACAAATAAATTAACCAAAGAACCTTTGATCCACCTCATGACAAACCCCTCTTCTTTCCTGCCTACCCACACTTCGCACCATGCGAAATATAGGAAAGTATGCTTAAGCATGCTCCAAAAAATATTCACTTGTCAAGTAAATAAAAAACAGACACTTTCGTGTCCGCTTTTCATATACTTTTTAAGTAGTATAATTTTTGACTGATTTTCTTATTTTATATTGGCCAAAAGGCTGGTTGGTTACTCTGTATCAGTGACTTCACAGCCGCTGTTGGCTCAGAACTTCGATCAACCATCTGATAAGGCAACGCGCCAATAAATGTCTGATAACGTTTTGGCCTGCCGTCCGGTCCGGTTTGCGGATTCATCTTATGTACCAACGGTATGCCATAATCATTGACATAAAATTGCCAAACAAATGATGGGAGTGGGTGCTCTTCAGCTACATATAATACATAAGGGAAAGGGACTGTCGTGCCGGCAGCGGGTGGTTGCGGTTCTAATGTAGCAAACCACCAAGGACCTGGCCCTCCGGATTCAATTATGCCAAGATCTGTATTTTTTACTCCTGCTTCCGGGTTACGTACAACTGTACCATTGGATGCAAATGTTACCGATGCTACCGGACCAAGACCATTTTCACGCTCAGCGGCGCTATCCTTTGGATTTAATTCAATCCAAGATCCTATTACTACAGGGTCGGTGTGATAGCCAACAAAGTAACCGGGAGCACATTTAGATAAACCGATTGTTTTTACAAACTGTACCTGATGTATAAATTCATAATTACCAGAATTGTGCGGATAAATTACATTTCCTTGAAAATCTCTGGCTACAACTCCGCAACCACCCATTGAACAGCCGCAACCATTGGCTACTGTACATGGACCCTTAACCGCAGCATTCCACCATGGAGGCGTGTATCCAAGGGAATCATAAGAGCCTGGTGCATCTAATCTGTGATTAAATTGGAAGGCAACTTCCACAAAATCTGGGCTGTTGTTTAATATTACAGCTTTATAAGAATCTGTTACTATTGAAACGCCATAGTATGTCCAATCTCCATACCAATCTCCTAGCATTTTTTTCCATACGCCTGAGCTATCTTTTCGCTCAAGCATCATTGCGCCTTTTTGAGCCGGATTTGCCGCTACCGGATAAGTTACTCGAACAATTCCGTTATCAATTACAATGGAATGTGGATTGTTCGGGTCGCCGGTAAGTGTGACTGGCGCGCCGTTTGTACAACTAAATATTGAACCGTCAGCGCTTGGGCCAATTACATTACCACCCGGTTGAGGCCCAATTGGCGAAGTAGCAGCTTGCGCCTGCTTGGCACCAAAAGATGGCTGGGCAAATTCAATTAATGCGGCAAATGAGATTGCCATCATGACCATCATAAAACAAAACAAAACTTTCTGCTGCCAATTTATTTTTTTCTTTCCTCTCCTTTTAGGCATATATTTTTAAAATATAAATAAATGATAGTTATAGTATAACACAACAAGATTTTATTTTATACGATTATTTCATCCACAGTCTCCTTAAAACATTATCCACCGGCCTAGGCGGACGGATAATGTTAGTATTTTATTTTGGCCAAACAGCTGGCAAGTTACCTTGTATAAGTGTCTTAACAGCTGGTGTTGGTTCAGAGTTTCGATCAAGCATTTGATATGGCAATGCGCCAATAAAAGTTTGATATCTCTTTGGCCTACCATCCGGTCCAATTTGTGGATTCATTTTATAAACAAGGGGAATACCCTGTTGAGTTGGATCAAATTGCCAAACATACGATGGCAGTGGATGCTCTTCAGCTACATATAATACATAGGGGAAGTTGTTGCTGGGTAGTTCAAGGCTAGCAAACCACCACGGGCCAGGTCCTCCTGATTCAATTATACCAAGACTCTTGTGGCCTCCTGCTTCCGGGTTACGTACAACTGTACCATTGGATGCAAATGTTACCGACGATACCCAACCCAAACCACTCTCACGTTCGCCAGCTGACGCAGTGTTTGGATCTGAATCAATCCAAGATCCTACAACTGGAGGATCGGTATGATAACCAACAAAATAACCCGGAGCACATTTTTTAACACCAATTGTCTTTACAAACTTAACACTATGAATATATTTATTAGGAGAAATTATAGTACCGTCAAAATCTCTGTCCAACATTCCACATCCTTCCATATAACAACCACAGCCATTAGCTTTTGTACAGGCACCTTGAGTGGCAGTATTCCACCAAGGTGGGGTATAACCATGGGTATCAGCATTACCTTTAATATCTAGCCTATGGTTAAATTCAAAGGCAACTTCCACAAAATCAGGAGAGTTGGTAATTATATTAGCTCTAACAGAGTCTGTTACAACTGAAACACCAAAATATGTCCAATCCCCATACCAATCTCCTAACATTTTTGTCCATACGCCCGAACTATTTTTTCGTTCCAACATCATGGCGCCTTTTTGATCAACACCGCTAGCGAGCTGTGGATAGGTGACGCGCACAATACCATTATCAATCGCGATTGAACGTGGATTATTGGGATCGCCATACACATTTACGGGTGAGGGGTTGGAACAAGTAAATGAATCTGTAGGAGCTAGGGTATTTAATGGTGGCTGTCCACTTCCACCTGGTGAAGTGGCTGCTTGCACTTGCTTACCAACAATGGATAATTGGATAAGTTGACCTAATGCGTTAATTGCCAATGCCAAAATAAAAACTCCGACAAGCAAAAATATTTTTTGTGTATTGATTTTTTGTTTACCTCTCCTTTTAGGCATATACTTTTTTAAAAAAATAATACTTAAAGTATAGCACAAATAGATTTTATTTTATACAATTATTTCATCCACACCATCTTTAGAGTTAACATACCGCGCCGCCGCAAACAAAAAATCACTCAGACGATTGAGATATATATGTAATTCATTACGAAGAGAAATAGTTTTAGCAAAATCTACCAATTGTCTTTCGGCGCGGCGACAAATAGTACGCGCCATATGCAACTGCGCTCCGGCCAAACTGCCGCCCGGTAAAATAAAATTTTTTAATTCCGGCAGCTCACTCCAAAACTGATCAATATATTTTTCCATTTCTATGGCTCGATCAGAATTTATTTTTTCTACACTATCTTCAAGCGGGCCTTGCAACGCAGCCAACTCGGCGCCGATTTTAAACAGGTCACGCTGAATAGTTTGGATAAAATTTACAAGGTCTGTCATTATGAAAGTGTTTGCTCCCACCACCCCTACCCCTCCTCGGGCAGGAGGGGATAACACCGCAACGACCACTCCCAGAACGGCATTAAGTTCATCAATCTCGCCTATCACTTGCATCTCCAAACAACTTTTACTCACTCGTTTGCCACCGAGCAACGATGTTTCACCTTTGTCCCCGGTTTTTGTATATATTTTCATAGCAATGAATTTAGCTTTATTAAACAACGAACCCCGTCCCGACTAAGTCAGGGCGGGGCAGTTGTGTCCACGATCAAGTAAATTTTAGGAGCAGCCGGTTGTGCTGCCGCAATTCAGACACTTATAACAAGCTCCATTACGGATTGTTATATGTCCACAAGTTCCACAAGGAGGAGCATCCCCCATCATTCCGGATAAATGCTTTTCCACACCACCATCTGTACTTACCGCAGTACCAGATTCTTCTTTTTGCATATTTGGCAACGCTGGCTGAGGAGAATGGTTTGTTTCGGTTTTATTTTCAAGCGGCATCACATGTTGGCCAACCGACTTTGCTGCAAGCTGTTCCATTTGTTGCGCTTTATTTTTTTGAATGCCGGTTGGTTTGACTTGCACAAAATCAGTGCGTCCAAGATATTCCATGCCCAAAACGCGGAAAACAAAGTCTATGATAGAAGTGCAGAATTTAATATTTGGATGATCGGTAATACCGCTTGGTTCAAATCTGGTAAAGGTAAATTTCTCTACATATTCTTCCAGAGGTACACCATATTGCAAACCCGTAGAAATAGAAATCGCAAATAGGTTGAGCATACTGCGGAAGGCAGCGCCTTCTTTATGCATATCAATAAATATTTCTCCCAGTTTTCCATCCGGATATTCACCGGTGCGCAAGAACAAAGATTGACCGGCAATTTTTGTCTTTATGGTAATGCCGCCGCGTTTGTACGGCAATTTGCGCTGTTCGCCATGTACATAAATACGATTGCCTTGCACACTGCCGTCATGATTATATTTGACGAGCGCCTGCGCTTCGGTCACCAATTGATTGATTACCGATTCGTCTTTACTGGATAAACTATAACTCTTGGCTACCTCTGCTTGCACTGGCATTTTTATTTCTGCAACCATTACTTTCTCTTCTTTTGTCTCCTCTTCTTTCGCATCTTTTTTCTTATCCGACTTAGCCGAGAGCGGTTGAGATAATTTAGAGCCATCACGATAGAGCGCCATCGCTTTTAGACCTAATTTCCATGAAGCAACATAGGCAGTCTTTACATCATCAAGCGTGGCTTCATGAGGCATGTTGATAGTCTTAGAAATCGCACCGGACAAAAATGGCTGCACTGCTGCCATCATACGAATGTGGCCCAAGAAATGAATATAGCGCTGGCCTTTCTTGCCGTTTTTGTTGGCAGTATCAAATACAGCATAATGTTCTTTGCGCAGATGTGGCGCGCCCTCAATGGTCATGGCTCCGCAAACAAACTCGTTGGCTAATGCAATTTGCTCACTGCTAAATCCAAGCGCGGAGAGCACATTAAAGTTCGGATCATTATATTGTTCGCTTGAGAAACCTAAACGCTTTAGGCAATCTTCTCCCAAGGTCCAGACATTAAATGCAAATGCAAGTTCAAATACACCAAGCAAAGATTTTTCTATTTTCTTCAATTCTTCTGCGGTTATTCCTTTTTCTTTCAAACTTTCATGGTTAATATGGGGAGCATTTTTGAGAGTGGCATGTCCGCGTAAATAACCGATAATGTCATCAATCTGTTTTTCCGTATAGCCCAACACCCGCAAAGCAACCGGCACAGATTCATTAACAATCTTGAAATATCCACCACCAGCTAATTTTTTAAACTTTACTAAAGCAAAATCCGGTTCCACACCGGTAGTGGCGCAGTCCATAAGCAAAGCAATGGTGCCAGTCGGAGCCAGCAACGTAGTTTGCGCATTGCGATAACCATATTTTTCTCCCATTTCCAAAGCTTTATTCCAGCTTTCGCGCGCTGCCACTATTAAATAGGCTGGCACATGTTCCGGATTAATGCCCATTGGTTTTACGGCCAAATCTTCGTATTCGTCATCCGGTGCATTGAAAGCTGCACGACGGTGATTGCGCATAACACGCAACATATCTTCACGATTTAAATCATAACCAGCAAATGCTCCCAAAAATTTAGCCATCTCTGCCGATGTGGCATAGGATTCAGCAGTCATGATTGCAGTTATAGATGCTGCACAAGCCATTGCCTCTGGAGAATCATAAGGAATACCGGCAGTCATCAATACACTGCCGATGTTGGCATATCCCAAACCGAGCGTACGGAAAATATAACTATTTTGAGCAATTTCTTTACTTGGGAATTGGGCCATTAGGATGCTGATTTCTAATACCACTGTCCAAACTCTAGTAGTATAGGCAAATGCATCTACATCAAAACTAAATGTATCGGTATTATAGTAGTGAGCGAGATTGATAGAAGCCAAATTGCAAGCCGTGTCGTCTAAGAACATATACTCACTGCATGGATTGGAAGCATTGATGCGGCCAGATTTTGGGCTCGTGTGCCAATCATTGATAGTAGTATCAAACTGTACACCTGGATCGGCGCAGGCCCAGGCAGCGCTGGCAATTTTGTCCCACAAGCTGCGAGCCGGCACAGTTTTGATTACTTCTTTTTTTACTCGGCCAACCAAATTCCAACCAGCTTCGTTTTCTAAAGCTTCCAAAAATTCTTGGGTAACGCGTACAGAATTATTTGAGTTTTGTCCAGATACTGTTTGGTAGGCCTCGCCTTCGTAGGCAGAATCATAACCACCGGCAATTAGCGCCGCCACTTTTCGCTCTTCTTTTACTTTCCAATCAATAAATTCTTCAATGTCGGGATGATCAATGTTAAGCACTACCATTTTGGCAGCTCTACGAGTGGTGCCGCCGGATTTGATAGCTCCCGCAGCTCGATCACCGATTTTGAGAAAGCTCATCAGGCCGGAAGAAGTACCGCCGCCGGAAAGTTTTTCACCGGTGCCGCGTAAGTTAGAAAAATTTGTGCCCGTGCCGCTGCCGTATTTGAATAATCTGGCTTCACGAATCCATAAATCCATAATTCCACCTTCGTTTACCAAATCGTCTTTGATGGATTGAATAAAACAAGCGTGTGGTTGCGGATGAGTATAAGAATCAACCGAAGCCGTAAGCGCGCCGTTGTCCGGATCAACATAATAATGCCCTTGAGCCGGGCCATTGATACCGTATGCCCAATACAAACCGGTATTAAACCATTGCGGAGAATTTGGAGCTACTCGCTGAGAAATAAGCATGAAGACTAATTCGTCATAAAAAACTTGCGCATCTTGCGGTGTGGCAAAATAGCCATATTTTTCTCCCCAATAACGCCAGGTGCCGGCCAGTCTGTGAGCAACTTGTTTCATACTGTGCTCCGGACCCAAAACCGGTTTGCCTTCGGCGTCAGTCATGGCCTTGCCTTGAGCATCGTATTGAGGCACGCCGGCTTTGCGGAAATATTTTTGCGCCAAAATATCGGTGGCCACTTGAGTCCAGGTTTTTGGCACTTCCACTTCGTTCATTTCAAACACCAACTTACCGCTTGGCTCGCGTATAACCGATGAGCGCAGTTCGTACTCAAACATATCAAACGGACTGACACCGTCTTTGGTAAAAAGTCTTGGAAAACGCAGCCCTTCTGAGGAATATTTGAAATCATTGTCCAAGACAAATGTTTTAGTGGCGAGCGCGTTTTGCATACAATTTATAATGAAATTTGATTAATGTTGCGTTTAAGCCCCTTTAGCTCATATTGTAGCACAAATTGGTTTGAGCCACTATATATAGTAAAAAGGAGTGAAAATACATTATACCACTTTTAAAAAAATTAAGCCAAATGCCATACTTTAGCCAAATAAAAAACTTATCCACAATGTACCAGAATTCGCTCGGGCTCATTCGGTACACTGCAGGCACCTTTAAAAAATTTTATCCCCACAACCAATATTCCCCCATTAATTCACTGGCAATTTTCTGAGCATTGCCATGC
>CAZQLV010000016.1:0-10210 GCA_964594385.1 uncultured Gammaproteobacteria bacterium
ATACCAGAAGTCGTTGGACTTCAGGCGCCCAGAGCCGAGCTTCTGGAGAAAAACGATACGGTGCTGGTCAATATCCGTGTTCCCACACTCTGCCATGAAAGTGATCATAGCAAGGCGAAGGTCTTCGGACTGCAATGATTTCGCAAAACGCGGATCATACCGATCGTCCGGGACCAAGAATGGATTGTCATCCTGCTGCTCTTCCGGAGTCAAGCCTCGGTTGAGATTCACCGCCCCAAAGATCTCAAATTTCAAGGCGTGATCAAGCATTTGGGCCATCTGGCCGAGAAGCTTATTGCCTTTGACAGTCACCCCCCAGTACTCTCCATTCGGAGTAATCAACTCCTTTGCATCCATATCATCAAGCAAAGGCTCAATGAATTCATAGTCGGTCCTATCGGTGTTGACAGGAATTCTCTCTCCACACTCCACCATCTGGTAGAGCGCGGCGATCACGCAAACTTCTTGCTTCCATGCTTCCATCATATTCTTGTTCATCGGTTTCATCGTCGACCTCCTCCTCGGAAAGACGGTGATGGGGTTGAACGGAAGCTCGGCCGTGAGCTCGGCGCCGGTGCCGAAGGACGGTACGTGGGCGTCGAAGGCCTGTACGTCGGAGCCGGGCTGGACGGTCGGTAGCTTGATGGCGGGTTGACGATCCGCGGCGGCGTCGATGGCGAAGCGCCGAACGCCGTACCATTTGGGCGTGGCCGGCTAGAATCGCGCACTTGGAAATCACGCATGTTGCTGGCTCTTCCGGTGACTCCCGAGTTGGGGGCCGGCGCCGATGGCGATGCGTAGCGCGACGGGATCTTCTCGATCGCGCGCGTAGTATAGCCGGCAGGCGGAGCCTGACGCGTGACTGGTGCGACACGTGTCTCTTGCCGGTAGGTCGTGCGCGTGCTGGAGAGCACACTCCCTCTCAGGATCGGCCGCGGCGTAAAGCCATAATAAGGCTGGTAGACGTATACCGGCCTTGGACTGAACAACCACGAATAGAACAACATCTGGCCGAAGGTTGGTCCTCGCGGCACACTGTAGCTGTAATACGCATTGTTATAGTCCTGAACAACGCTAGTATATCCGCCGGCAACCGTCACCTGGTTATTAGCGTCAGTGAAAGTCACCTTGGCGATAGTAACAGGGTCGCCATTTCTGGATGATGGCAGTGCCACGAACCAAAGCTCGCGACCACCGGAAGCATTCTGCTGCTCCCTCACACCAATGTAGTCAATTTGACCATCATGATCAATATCAACATTGTTTAGACCGGAGGAGCCATTGATGGCTGCCTCCAATTCTTGAGCATTCCCTACCTTGTTGGTACGGAGAAGCCCGATGGCGCTCTCTAGGTCGAAGTCCATGGCACTAAGCAAATATTGCCGCTCTACCATCCCAGGTACTGGCGGGCCAGAAACCGGCGCTGGAGAGTAGTAACTTCTTCGGCTATCACAGCCGAAAATGGCAATACATGACAATAATACAGCTGTGAACCAGGTTCTCATGACCTCACCCTTTCTTTGGGTTTTTCTTTTTCAGGCCAAGCACTCGCAGGGCCCAAAACTTATTCAGAGACTAGCACAACTTAGTCTAAAAGTCAATAAACTGTACGGTTTATCAACCCTCTTTACTTGCCATACTTTGTATGCTAATCTCTTTTTTTTTTGGACAAAAAAAAGACGGCCACGAAGCCGCAAAGCGTAAATGGAAACAGGGTGCGAATACTTACACTATTTTGTTGGGCAGGGCATGTAAGTCCATACCTAATCTTTGATACAGCTGGCTTGATTAATATCTTTGAATGCGCTCGGACAGATGGGGCTGTTCAGGTCAGGTTTACATCAGCAGTCAGCGCTGACAGGATCGAAACTTTACTAAACGCAGCAATAACATATGGAGAATTCGTCATGCCCGAAGAAGAGTTCCAAGTAGAACTCAGGCAAGATCGTCGTATTGACTTCCTTTGTACCATACGCCACAAAATTCGTGGGCAAAGCCAATTTCCCAAGACGCGTTAACACCACGAGACGCGCCAAAAAAGGTTTCGTTCGTGGTATATATAAAGCAGTTTTCTCAAGGCTGTTTTTTTATTTATCTAGCCACAAATAGTCTCTATCAACCGCGCGCAGACTTGATAGGGATCCATATTGGCAGCTGGCCGGCGATCCTCCAAATAACCGGCGCCATTGTTGGCCGTGGCCATCGGAATACGAATAGAAGCGCCGCGGTCGCTAACTCCATAACGAAAATCATTTATACTTGAGGTTTCATGTTTACCGGTCAGACGCTCTTCATTGTGGGCGCCATAGACGGCAATATGTTCGGCGTGTTTGAGTTTCAATTTTTCGCAGGCCGCTTTTACTACTTCTATACCGCCGGGCAAACGCATAGCGCGCGTCGAAAAATTAGTATGCGCGCCGGTGCCATTCCAATCGCCTTTCACCGGCTTAGGATACAGCGTGACTGTCACACCAAAATCTTCGGCAATACGATAGAGCAACCAACGACTTAGCCAGAGCTGATCAGATGCTTCTAGTGGCCCGAGCGGTCCAACCTGAAATTCCCACTGCCCCGGCATCACTTCGGAATTAATTCCCGAAAGCAAGATGCCGGCTTTGAGGCAAAATTCCATATGTTTCTCAACAATCGGCCGACCAAATACTTCGTCGGCTCCGACTCCGCAATAATAACCGCCCTGTGGCGCCGGAAAACCATTATCCGGCCAACCCAACGGTTTGATTCCCTTAAAAAATGTATATTCCTGTTCAATACCAAACCATGATTCATGACTTTTAAACTCTTCAGCCACGCCGCGCAAATGCGCGCGAGTGTTGCTCACATGCACCGAACCGTCCGCGTTTAAGACCTCACACATTACCAAAATATTTGCTCCGCCCCTAATTGGATCAAAAATATAACTGGCTGGTTTTAATTGGCAGTCGCTAAAGTGTCCTTCCGCTTGATACGTACTTGATCCATCAAATCCCCAATCCGGCAAATCTGCCACACTACTTATCGGTCCATCTACAATTTTTGTTTTGGAGCGTAGCTTGGCGGTCGGTTGTTGACCATCTATCCAAATATACTCGGCCATTATTTTTGCCATATAGTTAAATTTAGAAACCTACCCAGCCTAAGGGTGTACCCAATCCCGTCGGGCCATCATAACCAACGGCTGAATTGCAAAGATAACTCACGCTACAGGTACCGTTACTCCCAACAGCCACATCATGCAAGGTGGAAGATGGTCCATAACTTACCAAACTGTATGGCAGAGAATTTCCTTGTGTTCCAACGCCAACACCTCCGGCTAGAGCATAAACTCCAGCCACCAGTGGCGCGGCCAAGCTGGTACCACCAACTTTAAACCAGCCTTTTCTATTCTGATAACGCACACTATCATAAACCGCGGCGCCGGTATTAGGGTCAGCATCGGCAGCAACATCAGCCACCATTCTGGTAGGGCAACCAAACAAACCTAAACTGGTTTGAAACGCTGGCTGAGCTTCGTATAGACTACATCCGCTGCCAGCGCCATTCCAAGCGCTTTCACTAGCATAAGCATTTCCCGTCAAGTTTAATGTTGTCCCTCCGACTGCGGTAACATAAGGCGAAGAAGCCGGATATTCAGTACCATAACCGCTATCGCCGGAACTGAAAGTAAAAGCGATACCCGCATAATTAAAGTGGCTATCATAAGTATTTTCTCCCGAAAACTCGTTAGCTCCATAAGAATTAGAAATAACGTTTGCGCCCATTAATCTGGCTCTGTCCACGGCAGCCATTAAATCAGCGAAGCTGTTTGATTTTGCTTCTACCAGTAAAATATTACAATTTTCACAAACAGCATGAGCAGCCTCTACATCCAAAGCTATTTCCAAAGCCCAACCACTGTTAACTGCCGGATAAGCATTGCCACCATTTTGATTTACCTTTTGAAAACAAGGTGCGCTGACGCTGCCGCCGGCAACCGGACAACTGGATAATGTTGGTAGACCAAAATAAGAACTGTAGATATTTAAATCCGATAAAATACTAGGGTCATCATAGGCGTCTACAATAGCAATGGTCTGATTCGTGTAAGCTAATCCGCTTAGATTATAAGCACCGCGAAATTGGGCCGGACCATAGCCAGATGGTGTCATGGTAATTTGAGGAGTGCCTTTAGAGTCTGTGATTACTCGCGCATGACAACGCGCTGAATCTTTGTTGCCTGCCAAACAAACAGCCGCGTGTGGCTCATGTCCATTATTATCAGATTCCCGATCTGGGGCGGCTGCGGCTATACCGACCAAATTTAAACTTAATCCGACTACAAACAAAATTGCCACTACAAAAACTACGTTCCCTACTCTCAATTTTTTCATAAGATTATGAATAATTAATTTTTAATTAATTAGATTGTACTATACTTACTTACCTTTGTACAATTGAATTTTTCTTATCACATACCCGACATAATTTCAGTAGCAACAGCCTGCCCGCCTGCTAATATTTACAATTAATTGTAAAGCTGTTACACTTTTTATATATGCTCAACAACAAACGCACAATCACCTGGTCTGGATTTACCAGCAACGCTTCCTCTGACTGATAGAGCTGGGGTTGGTTTTTTGTTCTCCCCCGCCCTATCGGCGGTTTTTTTGTTAACGACCAAAATTTATGAACAAAAGTGAAATGAATTTTGTGTCAGTTAACAATCCGCCCTGGGCGGATATACAAATTTTTAATAAATTAAACTATAAATATGTTAGGAAAAATTTTCATCAAAAATCTATCCGTCCGTTGCCATATCGGCATAAACGAGGAAGAACAAAAAGAGCTAGAAGATATTTTAATTAATGTTGAGATGCAAGCGGATGTAGCAGAGGCTATTGCCGCCGATGATCTGAACAGGACTATTGATTATCGGCCTATTTATTGGTATATTTTGGAACTGGCCAATACTTCCCGCTTTGGCCTCATAGAAACTTTGGCCAGTACCATCGCCCAACACTGTCTTGCCTTTAACCAAAGAGTACAGCATGTTATGGTTAGAATAGAAAAACCACATCGCTTTAGTTTTCTTCAATCAGTGGGAGTAGAAATAACCAGCGCTCGCGAAAAAATTAATTAATAATACTATGCTCGTAACCCCCATCAAAACTAGAATATTTAAAGAAGGAGAAAATCTGTTTAATTTTGTTACGCATTACATCAAAACATTACCGGAAAAATCGGTAGTGGTTGTCACATCAAAAATTGTAGCCCTCTCCGAAAATCGCACGGCAATTATAAAAAATAGTAAAACTCGAGAAAAATTAATCAAATCTGAAAGCCAATTTGCCATGCATACCAAATACACCTGGCTGACTATTAAAGACGGCATGGTGCTGGCTTCGGCCGGCATTGATGAGTCTAATGGCAATGGCAAATTAATTTTATTACCGAAGGATAGTTTTAAAACTGCCGATCTGTTGCGTAGACAATTGCAAAAAAAATATAAAGTTAAAAATCTGGGTGTGATTATTACCGACAGCCGATTATTGCCCTTGCGTTCGGGCGTTGTCGGTATTGCTCTGGGCTATGCCGGTTTTAAAGGAATCAAAAGTTATATTGGCACCCCCGATATATTCGGCCGCAAATTTGATTTTTCTCGCACCGATATTGCCGACAGTTTGGCTACCGCGGCAGTGCTCGTGATGGGCGAAGGCCGCGAACGACATCCGCTGGCGATTATTGAAAAACCGCCGATTGTATTTTGCACAACAGTAAATCGCGACGAGCTGCGCGTGGATCCGCGCGAAGATATGTATATGCCTCTATTTTCCAAAATGCCAAAACAGCGAGGTGATAAGCCTGTGATATAAGCTGAAAAAAATATCCGTACTACAAACTGTAGTTGACGTTTTTTCCGGTTTCAAATATAATGAATGTATTAAAATAACATTCTTAGTATGTCAGAAGAAAACGAACAAGATTTAAGTAAAAAAGAACGCCAGGAATTAAAAAAGGAAGAAAGGGAAAACAAACAGATGGCGGAAAAAAATAAAAAAAGATTATACTCGGTGGCCATATGGTCATTTATTATTCTGTTTGTGGGCGGCACCATCGGCCTCATGATATATCTTGCTTCCAATAAAAAAAATAATATTACCGATCAATTTGTTGGCGGCTCTGTTAAAGCTCCAGACGCAACCGATTGGGTTACCGGCGCGCCGCTTAAAGACGCCAAGGTTGTCCTAACTGAATACGGCGACTTTCAATGCCCGGCCTGCGGCATCTATTACCCACTGGTTAAAAAAATTGGCGCTGATTTTAAAAATATAACTATTGTCTTTAGAAATTTCCCCTTATCCCAACACAAAAACGCTTGGGCGGCGGCTCAGGCTGCCGGAGCCGCAGGCTTGCAGGGTAAATTCTGGGAAATGCACGACTTGCTTTATGAAAATCAAGAGACCTGGGCCGAACTATCAGCTGGCGACGCCCAAAATACTTTTACTACGTACGCGCAAAAATTGGGTTTAAATATGGATAAATTTAAAACCGATTTTGATTCCGCAGAAGTTAAAACAAAAATCCAGGCGGACTACCAAAGCGGCGTTAGTGAAATTGACGGCACACCAACATTTTTCTTAAATAATCAAAAAATTCAAAACCCCCAAGGTTATGACGAATTTAGAAACATCATCCAACAAGCCGACGGGACCCTCTAACCTGCTACTGATTTTCTTTTTGCTACTCGCTGCTATCGGCTTTGCTGACGCCACTTATCTTAGTGTGGAATACTTTTTGGGTACTCCAGTCGCTTGTTCTATCCTCAAAGGTTGTGAGGTCGTTACCACTAGCCACTACTCTCTATTTTTTGGCATTCCGGTAGCGCTTTTTGGATCTATTTATTATTTCAGCGTCTTAGTCTTAACGGCAATTTATTTTCAGACTCGCCAACGCTTCTTTTTCTACCTAGCAAACTTCCTCACATTTTTTGGCTTCTTAATCTCTCTTCGGTTTGTCTATCTGCAAATATTTGTCATTCACGCCATCTGCATCTATTGCATGACTTCGGCCACTTCTTCCACTCTACTCTTTATTCTCAGTTTAGTTTCTTTAAGAAAAAAAGAAATCACAACTCCACCAACAGAAATAGCGCCAAGTTAATAAAAAATACAAACAAAAAATCCGACTTACATCGGATTTTTTGTTAATTGACTCAAGGAACGAATTCCTTGAGTCGACCGACCTTCGCCAGTTATGACTGGGCCATAATCCTAAAGCTAGATGCGCTTACCGTCCTCAGAGAGCCGATACACTCGTCTCCGACCCATCTCGATAAACATTACCTCATCATATTCCACATCACCGGTTTCCAAGCCTTCTTGCAGAACCAATACTGCCAACTGCCTTGCTCGGTCCAGCTTCTTAAACCATAGCACACCCGCCTGATGAAAGATTTGCCGAGACAAATCGAGCGCATCCTGGTAATTATGGGTATCCACAAGATTCTCGGCCGCACCAACGGCTGCCACAGCATACTCCATCTCATCGCTTTCCCGATTGAGCCGTCCAGCGAGCACAACAGTTTTATCCATGGACATACACAATCCTGTCACTCGCAATTTTACGTATCCGGACCATCCGGGCGTAAATTACGAAGTAACTACTAAACATAATAAAAAAACAGGGTTTTGTCAATACAAAGCCCTGTTTTTTTTGATTCTGTAATTGAGTCTATTTTATCGCCCTGGCCACTGCCTTTGCCACACCTTTATCAAAAGGTTTGGGCAAAATACTTTCTCGGGTTGGTTTCTTTACATAGCCAGCCAAATTTTTGGCCGCTTTGACCAGCATAGCATCGGTAATTTGAGTTACATTATTGTCCAGCGCCCCTCTAAAAATCCCCGGGAAAGCCAAAACATTATTTATTTGGTTAGGAAAATCCGAACGGCCGGTGCCCACAATAAACGCGCCGCCAGCTTTGGCTTCGTCTGGCATAATCTCCGGCACGGGGTTGGCCAGCACCAGAATAATCGGTTTTTTATTCATGCTTTGCACTTCGGCGCGCGAAATAATATTTGGCCCGCTTACCCCAATAAAGACATCGGCATTTTTGAGCACGCCTTTAAGACTAACATCGGGCAGCACATCCGGGTTAGTTAGGTTGGCCAACTCTTGCTTAGCATCATTAAGATCTCCTCTATTTTTGTAGAGCAAACCCTTAGTATCGCAAACAGAAATATTTTTAAATCCATACTCAAGCAAAATTTTGGCAACAGCCGTACCCGCCGCGCCGGCGCCGCTAATTACTACTCTGGCTTTTTCTTTGGTTAATTTTTTTATTTTCAATGCATTTATCATCGCCGCCAGCACTACCACCGCCGTACCATGTTGATCATCATGCATTACCGGGATTGATAATTCTTTTTTTAATCTATCTTCAATTTCAAAACATCTTGGGGCAGAAATATCTTCTAGGTTTATTCCGCCAAACACCGGCGCTAAATATTTTATTGTTTTAATAATCTCTTCGGTGTCTTGGGTATCCAAACAAATCGGAAAAGCATCCACTCCCGCAAATTCTTTAAATAATACAGCCTTGCCTTCCATTACCGGAATCGCGGCTTCCGGTCCAAGATTGCCCAAACCCAAAATCGCCGAGCCGTCCGAAATCACGGCCACAGTGTTTTTTTTAATAGTATACTCACGAGCCAACTTTTTATTTTTGCCAATTTCCCGACAGACCTGCGCCACTCCCGGCGTATAGGCAAGCGACAAATCCTGTTTATTTCTGATCGGCACTTTACTTTTTATTTCCAACTTTCCATGAAATTTTTTGTGGAGTTTTAACGAATCGCTATACACTTTGTCCAACATAAATAATAAAATTAAATTATCTCAATTGTTTTATTTTTACTGGTAAATCCTTTTTTCAATACTACTCTAGACTGCGCGATGCCAAAATAATTCGCCAAAGATTTCACAATTCCCTTGTTAGCTAATCCATTTTGTGGCGGCTCTTTTACTGAAACTGCAAAATGTGTCTCATCAATCTTTTCTACCTTTTCCTCATAGGCGTTCGGCTTGGCTTTGATAAATATTTTCATAAACGAAATGAGTGAGTGGAATATCTAGCTTGCTAGAATATTCCCGAGCGAATGAGCTTATATGTGGCTTTAGCCCATATAAACGATAAAGGTACTCCCTATTAAAATCCAAAATAAAAACGCTAAATCATTTTTAAAATATGGCACATCTACCAGGCCATGCACTATGAGCGTTGTAAATACTGCCAACAGCCCCGCCCCCATTATTGTATCCTTCTTTCTAATTTTGTTTGCCAGATAAAAAGTATAGCCGAGCATTACAATTATAGCCAACATGCCTGGTAAGCCAATCTCTGTCCAAAAATTAAGAAAAATATTATGTGGAAAAATCAACCGTTCCATAATAGCCGGATTATAATATGGTTTTTGTATTTTTCTAAAAAATTCTCCTATTCCTGTGCCAAATACAAAATGTTGCGGAGATTGTGCCAGGAAAGTCCACGAATACCCCCACAATCGCAATCGATTTTGATTGGCCTGATCTTGAAACAAAACTGCTTGTCGCATCGAGGGCACAACTAAAGAAAAAATTATACCGGCTACAACCAAGGCCATAGCCATTTTTTTGTAACCCAGAGAAAACAAGAACACTAACAGGCCTGCGCCAACACCGATCCAGGTTCCCTGAGATTTGGTAAAAATAATAGCTAACACACTTAAGGTTGTCATTGCGAGGAGACCTGCCATAGCAGGACGACGTGGCAATCCCGTCGTTAGCACTACCATACTATGGGATTGCTTCACTTCGTTCGCAATGACAGCCATCATCAACAGCAGAACCGGCGCCAGATACAACCCTACCGCATTGGGTGAACTAAAGAACGCGGTCACTCTGCGCGTAGCAGCTGCAGTCCATTCCGGTGTAGCTATACCAATACCGGTAAATTTTTGGAAAACTGCATACATACTAACGCTAAGTGTGGAAAAAATGAGGGCTAAAAACAAATCTCCGTAACCGATTCGTTGGGCATTGTCATCCCGAGCGGGGTTAACGCCCCCGAGGGATCTCTGTCCGGCGGCTGTCATCTCCCCCTTACCAAGGGGGAGCGAAGAGGGGGTTGCCGAGGTGTTGGCCGCAATCAACGGCAAACCACCCCTTACCCCTCCTTGGAAAGGAGGGGATGACATAC
>CAZQLV010000017.1:0-9724 GCA_964594385.1 uncultured Gammaproteobacteria bacterium
GACATTAATAGTACCTTGGTATGTTTGCCCTGCGTTCGGCAATCCAGGCACAACCGGAGCTGGAGGAGTTGAACATGTCGGTACGGTTATAGTGTCGTGATTGGTTGTTACTGTTCCGGCACCAGCTAAAGCTCGACCTGTCCAATCTACAGTATCACCAACACTAATACCTGCTGCGTCAAGAATGTTTCCTTTAAATATGGAAGTAGCACCGAGACTTGTCGCGCCAACTGGAGCCCAAAAAACATCACAAGCTGAAGCGCCGCCCCCTAATACAACCTCTGTGTTTGCTCCTGTAGTAAGAGCACCGCCTGTTGATTTGAAAATATATGTTCCAGCACCATCAAGGAATATTTTTGTAGTGGCAACTATTCCTAATGCGCCGCTATTAAAATAACATCCGGGAACAAAGTGCCCTGGCTGAATTGGTCCTGCTCCATCTATATCAACTCCATTTAGAGCGGTAGCCGGACCGATATCTGTACATACTTGATTGTTAATATTATCAGGTCCGGTATTCAAAGCAGCGAGCATGTCTGTCTTCGCTTGTTGGTATACAGCACCAGCCGGAACACCAGATACATCTGTATAAGTATTACCAGAGACTGTAAAAAATAACCCCGTGCTTAATGTGGTATAGCCAAGATCTCCACTAATAGCTGTATTGGCAATTGTGGGGGTAA
This sequence comes from uncultured Gammaproteobacteria bacterium, assembly GCA_964594385.1. Lineage (GTDB taxonomy): Bacteria > Patescibacteriota > Patescibacteriia > Magasanikbacterales > GWA2-37-8 > XYD2-FULL-39-9. The sequence goes on from CAZQLV010000017.1 coordinate 684, forward strand.
AAGTACCAGAAAGAACTCCAAAAGTTGCTGCTGTACCGAGAGACGGAGAAGTTGCTGCGAGCGCAGCTGCTGGCCCAATCAGGCCAAATAAAAAAGCAACAGAAAAAACTGATGCTACTAAAATTTTTTTTAGCATTTGCATATATTATTTAAATAAAAAGTTGAACAACTAAGTTTCAAAGCTTCAACTGAGATTAAAAGGTAATACAATGCAAATACTTCGTAATTTTTAAAATCTGGATTATGGTTTTAATTGTTTTTTCTCAAATTGAATTTTTGATAATTTATATAAGTAAGTAACTTCGACCACTATACTTACAAATTAGATAGTAAATTAATTGATTGTATTTAGTATAACACATTTTAAACACAACGTATATTATTTTTATTTTCTGTCAATGGTTTCCGCTCCTCTTTTTATTGCTAAAAATCCATACGCCCACAAAAATGGCAGCCATAGTGGCATTACTCCCAAAAAACTTTGTCTACTAAAAGTTTCTACACCGGTTGCAACAAATAAATATTCAAACATTGTCATCGCAAAAAAACCAAACAATATGGCCATTCTTTCACTTCTATTTTTTCGTACTATTGCATCCACCAAAATAATAAATACAAAAACTCCGGTAAGGATATAATCATTTTTTACTAGCGGAATTAATCCAACCATAAGCAGGACAAGCGCCAGACTAATAAATGTTCTAAAAAGTTTAAACATACTTTATTTTAATCCTGCCAGCAATATACCAACCAAATAAGCAGCGCCGGCCGCAAACCCACCAAGCAAAAGCATTTCCATGCCGGCCCGATACCAGTCCTGACGTGTAAAATATATTTTGAGTGTACCAAGAATAAATAAAGTAACGCCTGTCAGAACGGAAGCGGTTAAAAATGTATGCGCTGCCAAAAGTGGTATAAAACGAGCAAAAACATAAACTAAAACCGGAATGGAGCCAAAAAAAACAAAGGAGCCAAAAGTTACTAGGGCATTTTTCAGCGGTGATTCTTTGTTTTCTACCATCCCCAATTCTTCTACCATCATAATATCAATCCAGGGTTTTTCATTTTTTGATAAAGCTTCTACAGCTATTTTTGCATCTGCTTCGGAAATTCCTTTTTCCATATATAACTCCACCATTTCTCTCTTTTCACCGTCGGGATAATTTCGTACTTCCCATAATTCACGCGCGCGTTCAGCAGCCATATAGTCGTTCTCGGCCTTAGTGCTTAAGTAATCGCCAAAGGCCATAGAGATTCCATCGCCAATCAAATTGGCAACACCCAAAATAAAAACTACGCCGGTTGATAAATCAGCTCCGGCCACACCAGCCACCACCGCAAAGGTCGTCACAATTCCATCCAAGCCGCCATAAACAAAGCTTTTGATATACTGACCGTGACCTAACTGATGTTCTTCGGGCGCGCTGCCGCCATCATGGGCTTTTTTACTAGCTTCGGCATCGTTGCGTCTAAAGGCGCTGCGCGCTTGTTCTAAATCACGGGTTAACATAAAAATTTATTTTAAGCTCTCGGCTAATTTATCTAATGACTGATTCCAGCCTTGGGTGGCTGCATCCATGATTTCTGCTGGATGGCCTGAATGAGTAATCCTTACTTTTGTTTTTCCATCTCCCATATCTTCAAAAATAACTTCTACACGCATCTCTTCATCCCAAACACCGGGCATACCGACAGCATTTGGCGAGATAATATTTCCGTCTTTGTCAGCAAAATTATCAGTAGCCACAATCTTTTTAAACTTTTCTACTTCTAAATACTCTCCCGTACTCCAAAAATCTTGCTCCGGTGCTTCCGGACCAGGTTTGCCACGCATGCAATACAAATATTTTCCCCCCACTCGCAGATCGTTTTTAATAACCGGCGCGGTAAAATATTTTGATCCCCACCATTTTTTTATCAACTCCGGTTCTGTCCAAGCTTGCCATACTTTTTCTACGGACGCGTCAAAGACGCGAGCAATGTGTAAATCTGACATATAATAATTTATTTTATCTCTTAACCGGTTGCATCATGCTTAATACGTTGCCCTCAGAATCAATAAATGTTGCATAGAGCCCAACGCCCGGGATTTCATCTGGTTCGCCTGGGGTTTGCATGCCGCCAATAAACTCTCCGCCAGCTTCAACCACTTTTTTCTTAGCTTCTTGGATATCGTCTACAGCCACAGTAATTCTAGCGTGTTGATCCGGACTGGTTCTATCAAAAAAACCGCCATTTATTGTGCCCGGAGTTTTTACCATTCTGTTTTCATCGGTTTCGGTGGTAGTGGCAATTACATAATTTCCCATTTCCGGACCTAACTGATTTGTTTGCCAACCAAAAGCCTCGGCATAAAATTTCATCATGCGAGCTTTATCTTCGGCCGGCAACTCAAAGTGTACGACTGGCGACATGTTGGACATATATTTTTAGTTAACGAATTAAATTCTTAATGTTTTCCAAATTTTTAGCACACCTATAGCTGTTATCAAAAACCCAATAAATATAATGGTGTGCTGGTAAGTTAAGAGCCCTTCGGGGGTTTCGATACCTATATGCAGGTGGTGCATTATATCGAGCACCAACCCGAATGTTTCTATTCCCAGACCCCACAAACTAATTTTGATGGCTTTTTGCATACAAATCTATTTACAAACTCCTATAAATATCATGCTTGCCGATAGAGATAAATAAAATTTCACCGCTTGTTTGTCGCTCAAAAATTATTCGATAACCGCCGGTAATAGAGATTGTCCACAAGCCTTTTAGCTTCCCGTGTAGGGCATGCAAACGCAGCGACGGATACAAGGGATTATCTCGAAAAAACTTTTCTTTTTTTATTGCTACGGCAATTATTTCTTTTGGCAACTGTCGAAATTCGCTCACAAATGTTGTTGAGTAAACTATCGATTTGATTATCATAACAATTCGGCCAATGATTTGGCCTTAACAGAACGTCCGGCGCGATATTCTTTACGCGCCGCCTGGACGCTTTTTAGCAATTCTGTTTCCGATATCAAATCACGATCCGCTTGAAATAAAAATTTAACATAAGAGCCAAGAGAACTATAGCCTCTCTTTTTGGCTACTTTTTTTATTTGTACAGCCTCGGCGGCCGGCATAGATAAACTTAGCACTTGGCGCATAATGATAAATAATATATACACATTGTAATACAGCTGTATTACAATGTCAAATGCGCTAATATTAAAAATTAACCGTGAGTGGACTACCCAAGCCGGTTACATAATCATAATGTTTGCGTGCGTCGCAATAATAACCGCAGTCGCCATTGTCGCCGCTCGTTATATCATGAAAAAAACTGGCATTTTTATCCGAAGCTTTATCCTGATAAAAATTTGTGTTGTTTGCCGAGAGTCCAAGTGCTTGAATAGCTGCCCACTGCGGCGCGCCGGCCGAAGTTCCACCCAGAGTATACCAACCGGATTTTGATTTACCGGTAGTGCGATAAACGGAAAATCCGGAGGCCGGATCGGCATTATATGCGACATCGGGAATAGCGCGATGCGCATTGGCTTTTTTTATAGTGTAGTCTTTTTGATAACTTGGTTCAGCCTCATAGGCGCTTACTCCGCCGCCACTGCCGTTCCAGGCTGTTTCGGCCGCCAAACTGCCATCTGTTTTTAATTTCAACGTTGTGCCACCAACCGCCACTACATTAGGTGATGCCGCCGGCCAGCTGGCGCCCGCGCCGTTATCTCCGGAAGAAGCAAAAAAGTTTATATTGTGATCGCTGGTAAAATGAGAATCAAGCGCGGTCTCGTCGTTAAATTCCGCCCCTCCCCAACTCATTGATATTGCCACGACATCGCTGCGCTTGCGCGCGTAGTCTATGGCGTCAAGCAAATGTTGACCGCTTGGGGTAGTGGCTTCCACCAGCAAAATCTTGGCTTGCGGCGCAATCGCATGCGACCATTCCACATCTAATGAAGTTTCTAAGCTCCAGCCGCTATCTGATTTTACTTTTGCGCTCATTTGGTGTTTTTCAAAACAGCCATTACTGGTGGCGCACTCGGCCAAACCAAATTGTTTACTAAAAATATTCAAATCTTTTTCAATCGTGGCGTCATCATAGGCGCCGATAATCGCAATGGTGCCTTTGCCGCCACTGGCGGGCAGGTGATAAATTTTTTTAATCGTGGCCGGATCTATGCCGGACGGAACTGTACCGGCGCTGCCATAAATATGAATCGGCGGATGAGCGCGAAATTGACCAAAATGATAAGCGGCTTGACTGGCAGATGGTAATAGCAAAATAGCTGCCGTGAAAAACAAATACACTAATTTTTCTCCTTGAGACATATTAAATTTTAATTAAAAAAAGATCCAACCAGCATTCCCGCTTCTCTGCTCATTGTATTATCATCGTAGTTATCAACATGAGTTGCAACACAAAGGAAGACAATGGTTGCACCACGAACAGCAAACCAAACTCTGGGAGACTGGTTTGACCGTACGTCTTTGACAGATAATTCTACCTTCCAAATAGTAAAATTTTCAAAATTTTTAATCCTGTGCAATTTGGCTGGTGTAATAACTTGCGTTGGATTTATAGGATCAAACTGACGTTCGCAGATGCGTTTAAATGATTCTAAACCATCATCAAAATAAGAAAGCCGCCGTTTTAAATTGGCGGCTGCTTTCTCAAATTTAGGATGGAATAAAAAATTAAGCATCTTCTGCGAGATTAGTTCCGCGATAAAAAGCAAGTTCGTACGCTATTTCTTTGTTTGGAGCTGTGCCTATGTAGGGTGCCTCCGCATGTGTTAAATCCTCTAGTTGCTTGCCCGTTAAGTGTCCATATTTTAAAACAACTCTATCTAGGATACTTTTTTCGTCCTTACTAAAAAAATCTTTAGTGGGCTCTTCTTTAGCTTCGTAAATTTCGGTAGGGTTATAACCAACTATATCTTGCTGAGATTTTACAACAATTTTTTCTTCGTTGGACATTTCCGCAAGCACCTTTTCCATTGTTATTGGGAATGGCCCCATGGGAAGGGCTTTATAAGTATCACCAATAAAATGTTTTTGAAATTTTTCAAAAAAATCAAAATCAACGAAATATAATAATTTCGCTAATTTTTTCTTTCCCCTTATCTCACCGCCAAGCTTTTGAGCGAGGTATAGAACAGTTTCCTTATATTTTTTCTCGCTGATTTTTGGCATATTTTAACCCTCTTAATTTCTAAATAAATTATATCACAAAGTAAAGTTTTGATAAATTTATACTCAATGCGGAAGGGGTGAGATTCGAACTCACGGTCCACTTGCGTGGACGACAGTTTTCAAGACTGTTGCCGTAAACCGCTTGGCTACCCTTCCAAATAATATCGTTAGATTAACACAAAAATCAGCAGTAATCAATAGTTAAACTATCTCTTTTTTAATCAATTTGGCAATCACTTTTTTTATCCCTCCCAGCAACATTGCCCCTCTAGCTCTAGCCAAAAATGCTAATATTAAAGTGGTTACCCCACCAGCCGTGGCAGTAAGATATTTTTCGGCCACACCATCACTATTCTTGTCCGTAGCTGCGCCGAGCGTATCACTGGCCATACCCAAATATGCCAAATCATCACTTGATCTGGGCCAAACTTGCCATTCAGCCGCAGTTTTTTCCAAAATTCCAGTCACATCCACCTTTTCTCCTACTTTTAATTTTTGTTTATCAAGCTTGGCGCCTTGTTTAAAATATATTTTTATCTCATCCTGGCCATTATCTACATACATAAAATTGGATTTGAGCGACGTGATTTCGCCCTCTATCTGCACCAACGCTCCGGCCCGACTATCATCAAGCTCATCCAAATTTAATTCCGTGCTCGTTACAATATTATCAATCGACAAAATATCAACGCTCTGACTATTTTTTGCGTTTACTCTTTTGATGCCATTTGCCTCAGATACTGTGCCCTGCACCCGCACCATATCACCCACGGCTAGCGGCGGAAAGTCTTTTTTACTCTGATAAATTTGAACGCCATTACTCTCATTATTTAAATAAAAATATTGACTACCAAATACACCCGGCAACACCGAAACCACGCCGGTTATTTTTGCATAATCCCCTTTTTGCCCGGTGCGCACAGTGGCAATGTTTGTTAGTAATTTTGCAGAAGATTTTTTGCTGGTAGAATTACTGATTTTTATTCCCAACACTTTGCCGGAGCTGGTTGGCAGATCCCACACCCAACCCTGGCCATCAAAAATATATGCCGCGCCTTCCGGTGCCTTGTTATATTCCACCGTATCCATCAAAATATTATCCGCATTTAACAAAAGCAGCTCACCCTCGGTATTATTTAAGGTAAATCCGGAAATAGTCTGATAAAAAATCAGATAATCATTGGCCGCCACACTGGTGCTGGTCGGAATTTCATACACATCATTTTTATATACCAACTTCCAATTAGACATATTTATAGTCTGATCGGAAATATTTTTCAGCTCAATATATTCATCTTCGTCACCAGTCGCGCGCGGCAATACTTTATTAAAAATAATTCCTGATCCAACCGTAGTGGTGGCTGGATAGACCATAATCGTAATTTTTTTACTATCCACGGTGCCGGCCGTACTGGTGGCATGCACAACAACTTCATGGATACCCGAAGAAGCAAAAGTATATTGCACATTACTTCCTGGCACAATATCATCGCCAAAATCCCACATATAATTTATTCTGCCACCGCGCGGATCCAGCGTTTTGCTTGCATCAAAACTACTGATTGCATTTTGGCGCAAACGTACATTATAAGAAATTTTCCATTTTAAACCAACGAATTTTTCTTTAATAACTGCCGGTTTGGTAGAAGTAACGATTTTTTTAGAAGAAGTAACTACAACAACATTTGAGGTAGAATTTGATCCAGCCGAGCCGCCTCCTGAACTAGATCCGGAGTGAGAAACTACTGGAGACACAATATTGTTTTGCATGCCGGGCGTGGGTTGAGTGGTAATCTGCCAGTCTGCATCGCTATCTGTGTCTACACCATCTTGATTGCGGGCGAGCGCCTGACCTTTAGCAGGAATTTTACTACCTGTGTAGACGATCTGATCAATAATTTCTCCGAGTGGATTTTTCAAAATTACCGAATCACCACCATTATTTAAATAACTATCGGTAAGCAGATCAATTTTTAACCAACCGTTACCTGGCACCGTACCGCTCGTAGATTTACAGGTAGAAGTAGTATTACGCGAATCACACAAAAAACCGCCGGCTACATCTATACTACCCGTGGCATTATTAAATAATTCTACCCACTCATTATCAATTTCCGGATCAGAGACAAATTCATTTATTTTAATATTGGTCCAAAGAGAATAATCAAAAATAGACGAAGAGGCAACTGAGTTTGTCGACGATGGTGATTGGGTATCTGCAGTGGAAGAAGTTTCCGATGAAGAAGCCATCGTCACTAGAGGACGAACGGGAGAAGCGCTATTTTGCGGACTGGGATCAGCAGCAAAAAAATCAACAGAACAATTATCAGTATCTTCGCCATTGCCATTATCATTGTCGGGGCGGCGCACCAGACTTTTCCCTGCTTCCGGTTTATCAATATTTGTTCCACAAGAATATGTGGTTGATACTTCTCCCCATAATAAAACATCTTCAATATTACCTTGATTAAATAATACTACCCCATTTTTATCGGCTGATAAATTATTGGAGGTATTAGTATAATTTTTATCAGCACTAGCACCATTTAAAGGAGTATAATCGGGATGAGCAATTAAAAAATAAGAAAAGGGGTTAATTATTACTCCCGCAAAAGAAGACACCAAATAACTTGCGCTCCCTGTGCTGGCTATTTTTTGCAGAGCCCAACCGGACATGTTAACCGATGTGCTGCTAAAATTATATAATTCTACATACTCATCTGTAGCAGATGATAGACCAGTATTAATCTCGCTTATAACTACCTTGGCAAAAGATTCTTTGCTAAAAACAAAAAAACTGCCGAGCAGTATTAAAAAAATTGATAAATATTTTCTTCTTTTCATAAAGTGATATTATAATTTTCATATTATACTATCACAAAAAATAATTTTTGAAAACTATCTTATCGCATGCACGTTATTAAAAAAATAAGCCACACTAGATATAAGTATAGCTCTACTGCTCAAGCCCTTCGAAAAAGAACTATTGAAATCAAACTGGGAGAAGGAGCTCCGTGTGTGCCGGCGGTAAATGATGCAACCTTTCGCAAAAGGATCCCGAGTTGCTGCTCCTGCATATCAACGGGCAAAAAATCGTATTCCCGATCGCAACGCATCGGACAGCTACCACTGCAATAATGGTCTTTTCTCTGACGCACCTTTTGATGAAAAGCGCATTCAAATCCATATTTTCCAAGCTCTTTTGCAGACGCTTCCAACAATTCACAGAACATGGCTGCCCTTACCTTAAACTTTGCATTTTCCAAAAAAATATCCAGCCCGCTTTCAGGATCCCATGCAAACTGCGGCATTTCGCCAATCAGAGATATTGGAAGTACAGCTTTTTCCACACCCTGATCATTTATCTTGAGCTCTTCGAACTTATGCCGCAACAATGTGACTACAGTTTTCTTCGGTCCCTGAGCACTCACGGGTCGTTCATTCACTAAAGGCCAGAGTTGGGCTTTGAACAATTCTGTATTTTGATCCTGCAAGTAAGCAGCCTGAAGAGCATCGAACTCTTTATACAGATCGCCTAGCTGTATTTGCAACAACGTATGAAGTCGAGAAAAACGCTGGGTTGCATTCTGGCTCTGCATACAGAGATATATAGCACCAGCTATACATGATGTCAAATTGAATATTTTTATTTCACATCTAACAAATCATGCGGACCGCTTTCGCGCACACCCGCAGATGTTATTTGCATAAATTCCGCATTGGTTTGCAATTCGGCAATCGTACGTGAATTGGTATAACTCATACCTGACCTTAGGCCACCAACTAGCTGTCCGATTATATCTGCTACCGGCCCTTTGTATGGCACAACTGACTCCACACCTTCGGGCACCACT
>CAZQLV010000018.1:0-9522 GCA_964594385.1 uncultured Gammaproteobacteria bacterium
GATAATACTTATATACCCTTGAATGTAAAAATGAGTAAAGAGAGGTGACTGTGTGGAAAGTAAGATTAAAGATTTGTTAACTGAAAGTAAAGCTTTGTTTTTAGCATTAGATCAAGGCTTAGAGCATGGTCCTAAAGATTTTAATTTGCAGAGATATTTGATACAATCTGATATATTATGGAAGCTAAATTTATACCTCGAAAATATATTGCTCCCGGATTTGCAAGAAGAATAATAACTCACCTGAGAGATAAAGAAAGTGATAAAAAAATAATTCCGATTTGGTGGCTTTTTTATTTACAAATTTTATTTTCTTGCTATAATAACCAAAAGCTATATTTATAGCTGTTAATTTTTTAATACTATGTGGGCACCCGTAAATTTTTGGGCAGTGCTGGTATCAGCAATCGCTTCAATGGTAGTTGGTAGTATCTGGTATGGGCCGCTCTTTGGTAAAAAATTTATCCACGAAAGCGGTATGGATCAGTGGAGTCCGGAAAAGCAAGCGGAAATGAAAAAGAAAATGATGCCCAGTTACGCGTTACAATTTTTTGCCAGCCTGATAATGTTTTATGTACTGGCCGGATTGATTGTTGGTTTTGGCCAAGTTGGCTGGGCCAAAGGCGCGATGACCGGATTTATTATGTGGGGCGGCTTTGTAGTGCCGCTCAAATTGGGTGATGCGATCTGGGGCGGCAAAATGAGTCTATTTTGGCTGGGAATTGGTAATATGCTCATAACATTACTAGTAGCCGGTGCGATTTTGGGCGCCTGGATGTAAATTTAGCGTTAATTAAGAAGGATATTCGGAATTTCCATATTAATATGTCGGCTGCTGCTCATACATTTTATAAAAAAAATAAAGGCGAAATAAGAATTACCTGGGAAGATGTCGAGCGAGACACGCTTCAGATTGTGCATGCGATGGCCAAAAACAATTTTAAGCCCGACGTAATTATTTCACTCGCGCGTTCGGGTCTTATTCCGGCGGCGATGATTTCGTATTGTTTGGGTAACAAACAGCTTTATGTAATTAAAGCCGATTTCTCCAAAACCCAATCTAAAGACAGTATGCAAGATTTGCGCAGCCGGCCGGTGCTGTCTCAGCGTATCAAGCGCAGCTTGAAGGGTCTAAAAATTTTGGTAGTTGATGAAATGACGGTATCCGGAGAGACATTAAAATTAGTAAGTAAATATTTAAAAACAAAACATCCGCGTCAAGTAAAATATGCTGTACTTTATCAGCAACCGTGGTCAAAGTTTAAACCGGATTATTGTGGCCGAAAAATCAGTGTCTGGCCGCTTTTCCCTTGGAAAGAATTGCACCGCACTGGCAAAGATCCGCGAGAGAAATTGATTATAGCCAAAATTAAAAAGAAATAGCTCTACGCTTCGCGAAAAATTTATTTTTTGTGCTATAATATAAAGGCTAGTCTTTAATTTTGTTGTATGCGCAGATTTTTTTTCGTCCTTGTTTTAGCCTTTGCTGTTTTATTTGCTCCAACATTAACTCAGGCGGCAACCTGGAAGCCAGCTACTCCCGACGGTTACACGCCAATTACTTGGGCCAAAGCCGCCGGTATCGTTAGTTATTTTAAAGCGCCGAGTGGCAATGGTAGTTTGGATTTTTTGACGCGTATTAATTTAGCCCAAAACCAAATTCAATTTATTGTTTCAACCAACACTCCGCCGCTTGATTGGGGACCAGCTGATCCGAATTTTGCCACTCCTGTTATAGTTAAAAATTCAACTCCGTCCGCTATTATTTCTACCGACACAGAAAATACAAATGAATTATCTCAAACTTCCACTGAAGCTTCTATCACTACGCCTATGGCTGTTATTAGTCCATATCGTAATTTTGCCTTTGCCAAATTTGTGGCCGAAACAAGTAAGCAAATATCTTCTGATTTTAAATTTATTTGGAATGCGCCTTTCTTTAATATTAATTTATCAACATCCGATCTCAGTTTAGCTCTTAAAACTACAGTTGGCACCTCCACCTTAATTTCCAGTGGTAGCCGTCCGGCTTTTGATATGAATAATCCGCGCATGATGCTACTTATCAACAATCGCACCGGTCGGGCCAGTATCCAAGATTTTGATGCGGATGTTTTTGTTGGTGCAGCTAGTGGCGACCAGGCCTTAGAAGGCTTTGCTCCCAGTGTTGCCAAAAATGATAGCGCCAGTGGCGGCACGGCGCGGTTGTTTATTGGTGTGATGCCAAATAAACAAGAAGTTGTAATTTATTGCAGCCAATCGGCTACGGCGCAAGAAGCAAGTGATGCCTTATTGGCTGCGGGCGTGCCGATAGAAAATCAATTACAAGCCGATGGGGGAGGCAGTGCTAGTTGTGGATATAATTTGCCCGGACAATATTTTGTGGAACCAAGCCGCACTTTGCCAGTTATGATGGGAGCCCTTACAATTATTGCTAGGGGCGTGCCAATTACCGATGGCCTTAATGTTCGTAGCGCCCCAAACGCCAAAGGTTCTATTGTTAAAAAATTAAAGAAAGGTGAACCGGTTATTATAATTATAGAAAAAAATGGTTGGTATAAAATCGGCGAAGGTCAGTGGGTAAGCAAGTCGCTTATTAAGAAACAATAAATAGTGTGGATAAAAGACTAATCGGATTAGGAGTCATAGTCGGTAGTACATTGGGCGGGTACATTCCTACGTGGTTTGGTGCAAGCGCTTTTTCATTTGTTTCTATCCTTGGCGGTTTTATGGGTGGAATTTTGGGAATTTGGTTGGCAGTAAGATTATCAGAATAATTTTTTAAAAGTTTTTGCATGCATCAATATATATGAAAGTGTGTTATACTGCCTGACAGCTAATTCTAGTTATAAAATTATGAGGCGCATATCCGTTTTTCTTACGTGCTTATTGTTAATTACCGGCGCGGGATGCGCGACACCTCCAAAAATTTCAACAGACTTTGCGGTTAATTCATCTACTATAAAAATTCCTATGAGCTACCAAACCAATATCGTTAAGGATGCTCAGGAAAATGAAAATTTTCGTCGTGTTTTATTCACTGGTAAGAATAGTCAGTTGGTAGTGATGAGTATCCCCCCGGGCGGCGAAATCGGCGAAGAAATTCACAAATACACCGAGCAAACTCTATTCTTTCTCTCGGGAACTGGCGTTGCAATCCTCAATGATAAAAAATCTCCCATTGGTCCTGGCTCTGTTGTGGTAGTAGTGCCAGGCACAAAACATAACTTTGTAAACACCGGCAAAGAAGATTTAAAAGTGTATACAGTTTACGCCCCACCTAACCACATTGATGGCCGCGTGCATAAAACCAAAGCCGACGCTGATGCTGATATGGCCGATGAAGCGGTTGGGGAGACACCACCAATAAAATAATTTTTAATTTTAATCATATGTTATATTCCAATACGCAGTGGGGGTTCCCTTTTGGCGGGTTCTTTTTGATAATAATATTGTTGGTTGTTTGGTCGGTGATTTGGAAAGGCTGGGCTTTGTGGCGAGCGGCTCGCAGTGGCAATAAAGGCTGGTTTATCGTATTTTTACTTGTTAATACTGCCGGCATTTTAGAATTAATTTATTTGTTTGTAATTAGCAAACCGGCTGCGCCAGCCTTGCCGCAAACTGCGGAACAAAAAAATAATACTATTTAAAATTTATTATTAATTTACTAAATCTGTATGTATTCAACAAAAATTTTTTCATTCTCTGCGATAGTGGTGGGCCTAGTACTTTTAGGCGCGGGTTGTTATCAGACTGCGCAAACAAATACTAACGTGGCGCCGGTTGTAAATAATCCGGCAAACTCCACTGAGCCACAACCAAGCTCCGATCAGCTACCCCAATCTCAGCCGACAAACCAACCAAGTGGGACAGTTGCCCCCAATTCCGGCTCTGCTTCCGGACAAACCGGTGTTAATACTTCTATACAAGTCACAAGTCCCGCACCTGCCCTGGCTCCAGCGCCCGCTCCCAAAAAAGTAAGCGCCACGATTGCCAGTTTTTCTTTCCAGCCTAATAGCCTAACCATTTCTAGCGGGGATACTGTCGTGTGGACAAATAATGATAGCGTTCCGCACACTGTAACTGCTGACGATGGTTCATTTAGTAGTGGGGCTATTTCTCCCGGAGTAAGTTTTAGTCATACTTTTTCCAGCGCCGGCACATTTGCTTATAGTTGCTCGTTCCACGCCTCTATGCATGGCAGCGTGACTGTAAAATAAAATTTCGGCAAGGCCAAGATTATGTTGAGTTTAAAAAAATGGTTGAATATTAAATATTTCATGGTTTTTTATCTTGGCCTGTTGGTTTTGTTTTCCGCCTTATATTTTCATGATATAAAAATGTTTGCCGGCAGTTTTTTGTTGGTGTTATTTTATTCTATCTTTGATGTAGTCTGGACATGTTTGCGCGATAAAGTTTTGTATTTTCCGCTTTCTTCTTGGATTTCCGGTTTAGTGTTGGCTATTGCCGCCTTGCCTAATCCGTCTCCAGTATTAGTTATAGTTTTACCACTATTTGCCGTGGCTACCAAACAGCTTTTGCATTTTGGCAAAAATCGGCATGTCTTTAATCCCGCGGCTAGCGCGTTAGCTATTATAGGAATATTTACCCCGGTTGTTTCTTGGTGGGGTGTAGCGGCGGCTCGTTGGCCGGCCGTGCTAAGCATCAATCATTTTGATACGCCGGCCTTTTTGTTTATTTTTATCGTGGCGGCAGCGTTAGTTATTTTGTGGCGACAAAATCGTTGGCATGTTACCTTGTCGTTTTTTGGCAGCTATATTTTTTTCTTGGGAGTTTTATCGTTAAGTTCCGGCATGAGTTGGGGCCAATTGCCATATATATTTTTTTCAACATTATTAAACAGTGTAATAATTTTCTTTGCTACAGTGATGCTTGTCGAACCCATTACTTCCACTTTTGCAAACAGGCGCCAAGAAATATTTTATGGTATTTTGGTTGGTGGTATGGCAATTTTAATTACTTACATAAGCAGAAAATTTAATTTATTTAGTTTAGATCCACTGGTGTACGGTTTGTTAGGAGGAAATTTAATTGCTAGTCTTTGTTTTTTGTCTGCTCGCAATGTTAGTGCGAGCGTTGCAGGCGGGCTTAGTATAAAAAAATCTTCTGTTTGCGCTAATTGCGATTGTAAAAGAAAAATTACCACTCTTGTAAATGAGCCTTCTTATTGGTTTAGAGATGCGCCAGTCAAAACCATTTTTCCAACTCTAAAAGGAGAAAATAATTTTGATGTTGCAATTATTGGTGGGGGAATAGCCGGAATTTCGGCCGCCTATTTTTTGGCTAAAGCCGGAGTAAAAGTGGCTGTGGTTGAGGCAAATACTTTAGGCTCGGGGGACTCAGGATATACCACGGCTTGCGCCACTCGATTTTTGGAAAATATTCCAGCTACGCTTGCGGCCTGGGAGAGCAGTGATGCAGCAATTGATTTATTTAAAAAAATTATAGAGGAGGAAAAAATTAATTGCGATTGGCAAGATATTGACGCGTTTTGTTTTACCAGAAAAAGAGATCAAGAATCGTTAGATAATTTTGTCAAAATATTTCATGAGCTACAAACAAAAGATAAAAGTTTTGCCTGGCTGGATAAAGACCAAGCGAGCATGGCCGTGGGGGCAAGCGTGTCGGCCGCTTATCGCAAATCAAATTCGGATGGAATTTTTCATATGCGTAAATTTTTGTTTGGCTTGGCCCAGCGAGCTAAAAAATACGGGGCTGTATTTTTTGAAAACAGCGAAGTTGTTAATATCAGTTTAGGAGAAAAAATAATTATAAAAACCAAAGAGGGTAGTATCGTTGCTTCGCAACTAGTGGTAGCTACAGGCATTCCATCTGTTACTTTTTTTCCGGAAGTTGCCAAAATTTTGCGTAGTTCGGTAAGTTATGTAATTGATGTTAAATTTACCAGTCAGACACCGCTGTCTTTAGGATTTTTTTGTGATGATTTAACGCCGTATCATTATTATCGTTCAGTTGGCAATAAAGAATTCTTGTTGGGTGGGGAAGATTGGAATAGCAATGAGCCAAAACCATCCGACAATCCCCATGAAAAATTAGTAAATTGGTTGTCAGATTTTGTCGGTAGTCAAAATAAGTTTGAAGTTATAAATAGTTGGCAAGGTTCAATTTTTTCTACGCCTGACACACTGCCGTTAGTCGGGCACTATCCAACCTATGGAAAAAATGTTATATTTTTAACTGGCTGGGCCGGTAATGGCACGGCCCAAGGATTGTTTGGTGCTAGTATTGCCGCAGATTTGGCAACAAATAAAAATAATTCTTGGCAAAAACTGTTTGCGTGCGACCGGAATTTAGTTTGGTCGGCAAATAATAAATCGAGTATGTCAAACGACAAAAATTTTGATAATTTAGCAGAGAATAAAGGTGAAATTGTAGAAATAGATGGTAAAAAATTAGCGGTGATTAAAAAAGACGGTGAAGTAAAAAAGTTTTCCGCTATTTGTCCGCACATGGGTTGTGAAGTTGGCTGGAACGATAGTGAAAAAACTTGGGATTGTCCCTGCCATGGTTCCCGGTTTAAATCCGATGGGTCATTGCTCAATGGCCCGGCCAAACGCGGGCTTGATTCGGTATAAATTATTTTTATAAACAAACATGAAATATGCAGGAAGAACAACAAGAAAAAAAGAAATATTTTTCATTTAGGCATCCGGTAGTGCAGATTTTATTGGCAATTATTTTGATCGGTATAGGCGCCGGGATTGAATATTTATTAACAAAAAATAAATCAGCAACCCCCGGATATATAGAGCCAATTTTTACTCGTCAGGCAGATCCTCTTTACCCGCTGATTAAACCGTTGGTTAGGATAGATTTCCCTACACAGTTCACTTTTTCAGAGTTGAGTAATTTGCGTAATGAGGCTGATAAATTTATTAAACAGCAGCAGGCAGCTGGCAAAATTAAACGGGCTTCATTTTATTTTCGTGATACCAATAACGCGCACTGGGTTGGGATTGGACAGGATGACAAGTATCATCCGGCTAGTCTTTTTAAAGTGCCATACCTGATGGCGCTGTATAAAGAAACAGAAGTTAATCCCCAACTATTAAATGATCGTATTTATTTTTCCGGCGCTAATCATAATAATGCTGACCAAGTTCAACATCTGGCAAGTGGACATTACTATACTATGGCTGAGTTAGCCAAAGCGATGATTAAAGAATCTGATAATGATGCCAAAGACCTTTTGCTAGGAAAAATAGATCAGCAATTTCTTATTGAAGCCCTTAACGATAATGGTATGTCGCTGCAAGATGCGACCGACAATACTATGTCACCCCGTATCTATACGACATTCTTTAGGACTTTTTACAACGCATCTTTTTTGAGTTCGGCTATGTCGGAACAGGCTCTTGAGCTGCTTAGTGAGGTTGATTTTAAAGACGGGTTAGTAGCTGGCATTCCATCGACAATTAAAATTGCCCATAAATTTGGCGAATATGCGAATTTAGATAATGACAATGTTACTTCTTTGGAATTGCATGATTGTGGTCTTGTTTATTTCCCAGATCATCCTTATTATTTGTGTGTTATGACTGAAGGTTATTCAAGAGAAGATTTGGCCAGTGTTATTAAAGGCATTGCTAACATATCTTTTAATGAATTTTCTAAAGTATACCCGGTGAAAAAGTAGTAAGGTTGCATAATTTAGTTTTGATGTTATAATTAGCCTTCTAAGAAAATTCTCATATGCTTCCACTCCGCGTTAACAATGTAACAAAAATTTTTAAGAATTCCAAAGGTGAACAGTTTAAAGCCGTAGACGGAGTTTCTTTAGATATTGAACCAGGCAAAATTCATGGACTATTGGGCCCCAACGGCGCTGGCAAATCTACGCTTATCAATATGATAAGCGGTATTTTGTTGCCCAACAGCGGTTCGCTGGAAGTTTTTGGTCTGGATGTTGTAAAAGATACGAGTAAAACTAAGCAGCTTATTGGCGTGGTGCCGCAAGAGATTGTCGTGGAAATGGCTTTTACCGTAGAGGAAGTGTTGTATTATTTTAGCGGAATGTATGGCGTGCCCAGACACGAACGCAAAGCCCGCATTAAAGCTGTGTTAGAAGATTTAGATCTAACCGAAAAAATGCATGAACGCGCCCGCAATCTTTCCGGCGGTATGAAAAGACGCCTCATGGTAGCTAAAGCAATTTTGCACAAACCAAAATTATTAATTCTAGACGAACCTACGGCGGGAGTAGATGTTAGTCTGCGTCAAAAAATTTGGAGCTTGGTACGCAGATTAAATAAGGAGGGGACAACCATTGTGTTTACCACCCATTATTTGGAAGAAGCGGAAAATTTGTGTGAATTTATTACGCTTATTGATCATGGCCATATTATCAAAAATGGAAAATTAAAAGATATCCAGCAAGAATTTTCCAAAAACAGTATTCACTTTGAATTGTTTGATCGGACTGCACCAGCGTTAACCGGAGTTTCCGAAGTGGGGGTAGAATACGAATTTCCGATCAGCACCGATTTGGCAACCGACATGGCCAAACTTACTAGTCATTATAATCATAATTTAAAAGCCATTCGTTCTGAGGCTGCGTCACTTGAACATATTTTCTTAAAGTTAACCAATCACAAACTTTAGTATGCAAACAAACATGTGGGCACTCTATGCTCGAGAAGTAAAACGGTTTCAGAAAATTTGGATTGATACGCTTTTTAACCCCATTGTTTCGGTTGGTTTGTATTTGGGGGTTTTTGGCATTGTTACTGCCGGCCGCGATGTACACGGTCTGCCGTATCTGACGTTTGTCTATACCGGACTTTTAGCCATGCTGGTAGTAAATAACAGTTTTTCCAATCCGTCGTTTGCGCTCGTGATCGCCAAAAATTTAGGTAGTATTATTGATTTGCAAATCGTGCCAATTTCGGTTTGGCGAATTGGGATTGCGTATGCTTTGGCTGCTTTTACGCGTGGAGTACTTACTCTTATGATTGCGCTCTTGGCTACTATCTGGTTTATTCCAGGGCTTGGTTTTCCTGCTCATCCAATTTATTTTATTCTCGCTCTATTTTTAACCGGTCTGGAATTTGGTATGATGGGTGTAGCGTTTGGTTTTTGGGCAAAGAACTTTGAGGCCCTCACGTTTATTACCACGTTTGTGATGCAACCAATGATATTTTTGGCCGGCGTGTTTTATCCGGTGGCCAATTTACCAAAGCCTTGGAATATTGTTAGCTTGTTTAATCCGATTCACCATAATGTTAACTTTTTTCGTTATGCTTTCACCGGTTATTCGGACTTAAATCCTTTTGTCTCTTTAGGCATTATTTTGCTTTTTTCTTTATTCTTTTTTATCCTCATGCAAATTTCGGCTAAAAGAAATTTGATTATGAAATAAAATAGGATTTACTAAATTATGTGGTTGTACTAGTGGAGCTAGTTGTGCTATTCTAGAGTAGATGCTATACTATATCTATATAATTTAATTAATTTAATAACATAGGTTATGCCAAAAGCAAA
>CAZQLV010000019.1:0-9209 GCA_964594385.1 uncultured Gammaproteobacteria bacterium
TTTGAAAAAACATATTTTCATTGGATAGATAATTTGCGCGACTGGTGTATTTCTCGCCAGCTTTGGTATGGGCATAGAATTCCGGTTTGGTATCCGCCCAAGGCGGACCAGCCTCGGGCTGGTAAAGAGGAAGAATGCTATGTTGGAGTAGAAGCGCCAAATGGAGACGGGTGGACGCAAGATTCAGATACATTGGACACCTGGTTTTCTTCTGGCCTTTGGACATTTTCTACTTTGGGGTACCCTAATTTAAATGCCGAGGATTTAAAAAATTATCATCCAACATCGGTAATGGAAACCGGTTATGATATTTTGTTCTTCTGGGTAGCCCGCATGATACTTATGACCACCTATACCTTGGGCGAGGTGCCGTTTAAAACTGTTTATTTACATGGTCTGGTGCGGGATGAGAAGGGGCAAAAAATGAGTAAATCATTGGGCAATATTATTGATCCGCTCGATATGATTGCCAAGTACGGCACGGATGCCACGCGTTTGTCGTTGCTCTTGGGTAATACTCCGGGCAATGATATGAAATTATCAGAAGAAAAAATTGCGGGTTTTAGAAATTTTACCAACAAGCTTTGGAATATCTCTCGGTTTATGTTGCTTAATATTGAGGATTCAAAAATTGATGTTAAAGAACCAAAAGCAAAAACTTTGGCTGATGTTTGGATTTTGGAAAAATTAAATACAATTGTAAATAAAACTTCAGAAAACATAGAGAAATTTAATTTTTCTATGGCCGGTGAAGAATTGCGTGATTTTACTTGGGGAGATTTGGCCGACTGGTATTTGGAAATAGCCAAAGTTGAAGGCGGTAAAACAGAAATGTTGAATTATATTTTAAATAGTATTTTAAAGTTGTGGCACCCATACATGCCGTTTGTGACCGAAACGATTTGGCAAGAAGTGTATGGTACAGATAAAATATTAATGATAGAACCATGGTCGGTCACATCCCCTCCTTTCCAAGGAGGGGCAGGGGTGGTTGCCGGAGGTAAGGCTGAACAATTTGAAATCATTAGAAATTTAGTAACTAATATTCGTTCATTGCGCGTTGAATTCAAAATCGAACCCGCCAAGAAAATTGGTGTAAAACTAAATGTCGGTAGTAAAGAAAAATTATTAAAAGAAAATGAAGAAATTATTAAAGCCCTAGCTCGATTAGAAAAATTAGAATTTGTAAAATCTGGTGCTGAGATTTCCTTAGATTTAGCAGGCGCTGTTGATGTTGAAAAAGAAAAACCAAGATTAGAAAAAGAAATAGCTGAAATAAAAAAATATCTTGTTGGGCTAGAAAATAAATTATCTAATAAAGAATTTGTAGATAATGCGCCAAAAGCAGTGGTAGAAAAAGAACAGAGCAAATTAAGTGAGGCCAAAAGTAAGTTGGGAAAATTAGAGGAGCAATTAAAAAAATTAGGTTAATTTATGAGTAAAGGTTTTAAAATAAGTCTTGTAATTATATTTATATTTATTTTTGCGATTGGGTATGTGGCCCCTGCTTTTTTGATTTATGGTTATTCTAGTAACTCCTATTTAGAAAAAGATGTAAGAGTTACGCTAAGTCCCATTGAAAATTTACTAGTATTAAAAGTGGTGGATGATGGGCCCGCCGCTGCCCGTTTATATACTTGGTTTGGTCTTGCATATGGGAGAGCTAAAAATGCTGTATGTGATCCAGGTTATGGAGGGTGCTCTACGTTTAAGGGTGGTCTTGTTATTGATAGATTTTGGACTCAAAAAGATAATATTAAATACTAAATATGTTTATAAATACCGATCCACAAAAAATACAAGAGCTCTTAAGCAGGGGTGTAGAAGAAGTAATTGAAAAAGAAGTTTTAAGAAAAAAATTATTATCTGGGAAAAAACTCAGAATAAAGTTTGGTATTGACCCGACTGGCTCTCAGTTGCATATAGGCCATGCGGTGCCTCTAAGAAAATTGAAACAATTTCAAGAGCTTGGCCATCAGGTTATTCTTTTAATTGGGGATTATACAGCTATGATTGGTGATCCGACCGGCAGAGATTCTACTAGGCCGATTCTAACCAAAGAAGATGTAAAAAAGAATATGAAAACTTATGTGAAGCAGGCTTCGAAAGTTATTGATATAGATCAGGTAGAAATAAGGCAAAACAGCGAATGGTATGGTGCGCCAAATTTTACCGCCCTGCTTATGGATTTAACTTCCAAAATCACAGTCGCGCGTATTTTGGAAAGAGATGATTTTCAAAAAAGGTTAAAAACAGGATCTGACATCGCAATGCAAGAAATTATGTATCCTCTTTTGCAAGGGTATGATTCGGTGGCGTTAGAAGCAGATGTTGAAATTGGTGGAACAGACCAAAAGTTTAATTTGCTTATGGGGCGAAAAATGCAGAAAAAATATGATCAACCCGAGCAAGACATACTCACTGTACCTTTGCTAGAGGGGACTGATGGAGAAAAAAAGATGAGTAAGAGCTATGGAAATTATATTGCTCTCGAAGATTCCGCCGAAGAAATGTTTGGAAAAGTTTTATCTATTCCAGATAGTTTGATTATTAAATATTTTGAACTTGCTACTGATGAGCCAATGAGTTTGGTTGAAGATTATAAAAAGAAATTAGAAGCAGGGGAAAATCCAATGAAAATTAAAACAGAATTAGCTAAAGCTCTTACCAAATTATATCATGGCGAAGCTGGCGCAAAAAAGGGCGAAGAACATTTCCATAAAGTTTTTCAAGAAAAATCAAAACCGCAAGAAATTCCGGAATTAAAACCAAGCGCAATGGATATTATTACTGTTTTGGTAGAAGCCAAGATTTGTAAAAGCAAATCCGAAGCGCGGCAAGTAATCACTCAAGGTGGGGTAAAAATAAATGATGCAAAAGTAGAAAAAATAGATGCGCAAGTAAAAGCGGGAGATGTGGTGCAAAAAGGTAGTCGGTTTTTTGTGAAAATAAAGTAATATGCAGGAAATAGAGAAAGAAATTAAAAATCTTTTAGTTGGTGCTGGCATAAAGGATGAAACAGATCTAACAACCCCGCCAAACCCGGAGATGGGTGATTTTGCGTTTGCTTGTTTTGGTGTGGCCAAGGAATGGAAAATAAATCCAAAAGAAGCCGCAGAAAAAATTGCTTCTGTCATTGCGACCCGCCTAGGCGGGGAAGCAATCCCAAGGGATGGTAGTGCTAACCACGGGATTGCCACGTCGTCCCGTAAAAACGGGACTCCTCGCAATGACATTGTAGAACGAGTTCAAGCTATGGGTCCATATCTCAATTTTTATCTTAACGCCGGGCAGGTGGCGGATTTGGTAATTAAAGAAGTGCTAAAAAAAGGTAAGAAATATGGCCTTAATAATTCGGGTAAAGGCAAAAAAGTTTTGATTGAGTATCCGTCTAACAACACTCACAAAGAATTTCATATCGGTCATTTCCGCAATGTTTGTATTGGTAATGCGCTGGTGCATCTGTACGCGCAAAACGGCTATACCGTCTATCCGGTAAATTATCTTAATGATTTTGGCAATCATGTGGCCAGATGTTTGTGGGGTCTACAAAAATTTCATGCCAATGAAAAACCACCAGCTAATAAACAAAAATGGTTGGGAGAAATTTATGCCGAAGCTAGTCAAAAGTTAAAAAATAATGCGGAGTTTGCCGACGAAGTGGCAGAGGTGCAAAAAAAGCTTGAAAGTCATGATAAAAATTTATGGCCATTGTTTATTCAAACTAGGCAGTGGAGCATAGATAAGTTTGCCGAAATATTTAAACAGTTGGGCGTGCAGCACAAAGCCGTTTTTTATGAAAAAGACTTGAAAGGCAAGGGGCAAAAAATGGTGGATGATTTACTTAAAAAAGATATTGCCACAGTCGGTGACGGCGGAGCGATAATCATTGATCTTAGTAAATATAATTTAGATATTGCTTTGCTGCGCAAATCAAACGGCGCGGGCTTATACTTAACCAGTGATATCCCACTGGCTATGGAAAAATTCAAAAAATGCAATGCCGACGAAAGTATTGTGATTACCGGCATGGAGCAGAATTTTTATTTTAAACAATTGTATAAAATTTTGGAATTAATCGGTTTCCAGAAAAAATTGACTCATATTAGTTATGGGCTGGTGAATCTAAAAGAAGGAAAGATGGCGTCTAGATTTGGTAATGTAATTGTTTATGAAGATTTGTATGGCGAAGTATTTGAGAAATTAAAAGCCGAATCAGCGCAACGACACCGAGATTGGGGTGAAGAAAAAATAAATCGCAACGTGAGTATTTTGACCGTTGCCGCGCTGAAGTTTGATATGCAAAAACATGAAGCAGCCAAAAATATTGTTTTTGATACCAAAGAAGCCACTTCTTTTGAAGGCTTTAGCGGGCCGTATGTTTTGTATGCGATTGCTAGAATAAATAGTATTTTAAAACAAACCAAAAAATCTGTAGCTAAGATAAATTATAATTTGTTAGATAATCCGGAAGAAAAAAAATTAGTTTTGTTTTTAGCCCGATACGAAGAAATGGTAAAAAAAGCGTTAGCAAATTATAATCCGTCCGAAATTACGCGTTACTGTTTTGATCTGGCGCAAGCGTTTAATGATTTTTATAACAAACACAGCATCTTGAAAGCTGAAACAAAAGAGCTGGTTGAAGCGAGAATTTTGTTAGCGGTCTCTACCAAAAGCGTTTTAGAAAATGCTTTGGGCTTGCTTACAATTGGCACGGTGGAGGAAATGTAAATTTTTATGAACCAGAAATGGCTCACGCAGCTTGAAAAAATAAAACCAGTTAAGAGTTATAAAATCGGCGAGGTTGTTTTTTTAATTTATAAAGCCAAAAATTTATATAACCCAAATTGGAACAGTAGTTTATTAAAACAGATAACTCGACAAGCCAGGCAATCTTATCTCAGATACGGCCGTGTGCCGCTCATTGATAGTTATGATAAAAATGCCGAAGTCTATCTTTGCCGAGCCATAGATACTAATTATGAAGAATGGATTTCCTTGCGATTTGTTCCCGGACAGGCGAATTCAAACGCCTTGGAAGATTTGGGGCAGTATGTTTGTGGAAAAAAAACTCTTGCAGACGCGATTGCCACGACTTTATTACCGGGAATAAATAATTTTCAAAAGGAGTTAGTCGTAATGTCTCGTCTGTGCGGTATATCGCCATATTCTGTTAGGGCAACTAAAACAGGCAGTATTAATTCTCCGATACGAATGAGGTATACAGCTAAGTCTTTTGCTCTAGTTAATAAAGTATTTTTTGCTCACGTGAAGTTTGCGTATCTAATAGGAGTATTTCGCCACGAGTTGTTAAAAAAATTGCTACGTTTTAATAATAATTTTTCTTTTTCTCTACCAGATGCGGGCCAAGTGTTGGGATGCGAACCTTATGATCTGTGTTTAAATAGAAAATTATCGGCTTATCGTTTTCCGGGTTATTTTTTAAACATTTTTCAATTAGTTAATTTGCTGGATACGTTAATTAAACGTAAAGATTTAAGCATTTCTTCTATAAAGATATTTGTAAAATCATATCGTGCTAATTTCAAAAAATATTTAGAAGGAAAAAATTATTTAGAAATTTTACGGATAATACAAGGACTAAATAAGTTACTTAGGATCAAAGGAAAGATACCCGCTGCCAAATTAAGCGGCCACCAACTGCGCCAGTTGGTTGCAGAACATGTTGATGATGGGCCAATTTTTAAAATTATTTCAGTTAGTAATTGGCAAAAACAACTTAATTCATTAAAGGTTTAATCATTATGGGCGCAAATAGACTAATCGCAAAACCTTTTATTTTGGAAGCGGCCGAAGCGCACAGAAACGGAATCGTGATTTACGACGCAAATAATAATGCGAGTTTAAAACTTTCGTCCGGAGAGATAGCTGTAATCCCCCCAAATAAACAATTTGATCTTACGCAAGCGACGATTTTTGGTTTAAACGAGCGGTTGACCATGGCCGCAACCTCGCCGGTAGTGGGGAAAAACGGCTTAACTTTGCGGGAAGAATTTAACGTCGAATGGGAAAGATATTCACAAAAATTAACAGAAGCTCAAGGCAATAATTTAAATTATGGTTTTTATGCCTACTATCAGGAAAGAAATGAGTTAGTCAGGTTTTGCCCGGCTTATTGGCATCATGTGGTTTCGGTAGCTAGTAGCTCCAAGCTGTTGGCAGATCCAAAAAATGCTCTAACGTGGGCGGAGATTAGAAATATTTTTGAAAATATCACAATTGCCGTGGCTGGATGCAGCGTTGGCAGCAGTGTGATAAATTCGGCGGTAATGGATTTGCGTCCAAAGAATATCAAAATTGCCGACAAAAGCGTTTATAAAATGGAAAATATAAACAGAGTGCGGTTGGCCTATTACGAAATGGTTAAAAATCAAGCGCAACGAAGTTCAATCGTTGATTTATCTTTAAAAAATAAAGCCAAGGTTGTGGCGGACCAGCTCTACTCAATTGATCCATATCTCAATGTGTATATCTATGATGAAGGTATTAACGCGGAAAATATAGAATCATTTTTGGCAAGTGGGGAAGGAGAGCCAAAAACAAATATTGTGGTTGAAGAAGTGGATGATCCAAGAATAAAAATATTTATCCGAGAAGAAGCGCGCAAAAAGGGTTTGCCGGTAATAATGGTGACCGATATTGGTTCGGCTGTACAACTAGATGTTTTGCGTTATGATAAAGATAAAAATTTGCCGCTTAGTTGGGGCGTAAGCGATGAGGTGTTAAAAGAAAAAATGGAAAAGGTATATGAGAGTGCCGGGAATAAAAAAGCCTTTTTTGAATTTGTGGACGCGTTGATTGGTTCGGATTATCGGCAGGGGGAATTGAATGAAATTATTGAAGAGCGAGTGGAAATTCCTACTTCTACTATTATTCCACAGCTTGGTTCAACCGTAGCCATGGCTGGCGCTATTGCTGCCGAAACCATCGCCCGAATAGTGTTAGGATTTGATCCGCCGCCTCGGGTAATTATAAATAAACAAACTTTTGAGGTTAAGGTTTATCGGTAAAAATTATTTCTTCTAGTGGTAATCTCGGAGAATGAGGACGTTTGGCGTCTTCTTCTTTTTTTACATATCCGGCTCTAAATAAAACCGTAATATGTCTGGTAGTGCCCATCGTCATAGCGAATATTTTTTTGACTAGCGACACTTCGGTAATGCCGGCATGCACCGCCACTTGTATGCCCTGGCAAGTTAATTCCAAAAATATATTTTCAAAAATTCTGCCGGCCATTATCCAATTTTCAAGGTCGTCTTTTTTGGTGCTGATAATGCCAATAAGCGGAGATTTTTCAATAAAGATTTTTCCGCCCATAGCAAACTTTAGGCCATCTTCCGGTTGTAAAGATGATTTGCCGGAGAGGCCGTTGTGCATGCGCAATGCTTCGTCATCTTGAAGACCAAAGTCAGCACCCAGCATGCCTAAGTCGCTACTGGAATTATTTGGTAAAAGCCAATCTCCGAGTTCACGGCTAAATTTGGGAGAGTTGATTACATAACCATCGGCCTGAGCTTGAAATTCGGCAATTGTCAGTCGGTGAATGCTGCCAGTTATAAGATGCAGTTGAGTAATTTCTCCATCCGGTATTTTTTTAATCGTCTCCAAAACATTGTTTGGGATTTGTCTGGTTGGATCATATTCGGCTCGTACGACTTTTCTGTCAAAAATGGCTCGGGCTAGATGTTCGTATTCTGTCTTCGGTTCTGATTGTTCCAATTCTATTTTTAAAATCCCAGTGAATTTTTGCTCACCTTCCAAAAGAGGCTTTATTTTTATTTTATCGTTAGTTAAAAATTTTGTGTTAGCAGCATACCCATAGTATCGAGCGCCAATAATTATATTTTCTATGGCGCAACCCAAACTGACAATTGCTTGCCGTCCTTCCACATCCGAAGCTGGTAAAACAAATTCTCTGTTTAAATACACGGTAATACCGAAAGTTTCTTTGTCTATAAAAAATCGCCAAGGCTGAGTATTGTGGCTGCTGGGAGCAAGATGCCCCAGTAGGCAAAAATATTTTAATTTATCTTCCGTTTCTAAAGCCGTAAATGTAACCATATCTATAAAAGATGGCCTGGTAGCGCGAACCTGAGTTGTCTGGGGTTCATTTACAAGCATATTTATATGGCTAATTATAGTACACTTGTTTCATTATCACAAATTAATTTTCAGATTATGTTAAATAGTGTATAATATATATAAGCACCTAGTATTTTGTCTAAAATTATGGAAATACTGTTAGGTATTTTTACTTTTTTAATCACGACCTGTCTTGGCATTGTAGTTTTTGTAAAGAATAAAAATAGCTGGACATCCAGACTGTTTTTTATTTTAAGTTTTCTGATAGACGGGTATATCATAGTAAACTATCTTTCGTTACACCCGCCCTCTCCCACGCCGGAAAGCCAACTTTTTTGGATTAGGGTGGTAATGTTTGTTTGCTCCTTTATTGGCCCAACTGTTTTATTGCTAGCCAGCACTTTTCCGGGCGATAGATTTAGAATCAAGAAAAAATACCTATTTCCGATTCTCGGTCTGATGGGTGCATCTGCCGCCGCGTCTTTAAGCAATTTGGTTTTTAAATCCATTGATTATGCCACCGGAGAGCCGTTGCCTATACCCGGCGCGGGTATCCCGATTTTTTTTCTAGATTTTGTCGGATTATTTGTTTTGAGTTTTATAGTTTTGATTTTTAAATATCGCCAATCTTCCGGTAAAGAAAAAACCCAAAATTTTTATTTTATTTTAGGCGTAATTGCCACTTTTTCTTTCATGGCCGTATCCACCGTAATTTTTGTAGTTATCCTTAAGACATCAGCGACTGTTTTTCTCGGACCTTTATCATCAGTAATGCTAATGCTTTTTATCGCTTATGCGATTTTTAAGTATGGCTTGTTTGATATCAAAATTATTGCCACGGAAGCGTTAGTCGCTTTTTTAACTATCATTTTAATTTCCGAAGGGTTTTTATCCGGCAGCATAGTAGGTATATTATTTAAATTCTTCTTTGCCATGCTAGTTTGTATTTTAGGTGTGTATTTGGTAAAAAGCGTCCGCAAAGAAATCAAACAAAAAAACGAACTATCCAGTTTGGCCAGCTCTCTAGAAAAAGCCAATGCCCGTTTGCAGGATTTGGATAAGCAAAAAACCGAATTTTTAACGTTCGCTTCGCAGCAATTGCGCAC
>CAZQLV010000020.1:0-9149 GCA_964594385.1 uncultured Gammaproteobacteria bacterium
CACCAGTCCGCCCAGCAGAAAAAACGAAACCAGTCGGCCTATATGAAAAAGTATTTGTGGTTTAGTTGTATCTCCTTCTTTGGCAAAGTTGGCTGACATAGAAAGTACCAATCCGCCCACGACTGCCATACAAGTAGAAACCGAAGCGACTAGCCCGATAACAAAAGCGGTTCCATAAGTTACTTTGGAAGCGTTAATTAAATTTACGATGCCTAGTTTTTGTAAAAGAATAAAAAAGGCAATAAAACCAAGGGCAATTGGTATGGCTGTATAAAAATCAGACCATTTAACCGTATGATGTTGTTTTTCTAAACTAAGAGTATAACCGTGTGGTTTTAAAACTATGCTTAGATCGGCGGCTACATGTTCGGCAGTTTTGTCGCCAAACTCGCCACTAATATCAATCGTAAAATTTGAGAACGATGCTTTTACATAACTCACTTCCGGCACATCATTAAGTTCCATTTCGGTTAGAGTTTCGCAGGCCAGGCAGTGCATGCCGTTGACGTGGAATTTGTATGTTTGCATAAATTAAACTTTTTGATACTTATCTACTACGTATTGTAGTAGTATAAATCAAATCCGTCAAATTAAAGTTTTTTAGTTTTTATTCGCAAAGAATTTCCTACGACCGATACGCTCGAAAATGCCATCGCCAGCCCTGCAAAAACCGGATTAAGCAACCAGCCAAAAATTGGATAGAATACTCCCGCGGCTAGGGGAATACCAACAATGTTATAAATAAACGCCCAGAACAGATTTTGTTTGATGCCGCGCATAGTTATTTTAGATAATTTAATCGCTTTGACTAATTTGGAAATATCTCCGCCTAGCAGCGTGATGCCGGCCGATTCTATAGCCACATCTGTGCCTGTGCCCATCGCAATACCTACATCGGCTTGCGCCAGCGCCGGCGCGTCATTGACTCCATCTCCGGCCATCGCCACAACCCTGCCTTGCGATTGCAATTCTTTGATTTTTATTAATTTATCTTGGGGCAATACGTGTGCTAGCACATCATCAATTCCAACGAGTGTTGCAATATATTTGGCTGCCTTCTCGTCGTCTCCAGTCACCATCACCACTTTAATTCCTAATTTATGTAAGTCACTGACCGCTTGTTTTGATTCAGGTTTTATTTCATCTGCCACCATCACAAACCCTAACATCTTTTCTTTAGTGGCTAAAATTACCGGAGTTTTTCCTTGAGCGGTGAATGATTCGATTTTTGTAGTATCAAAATTTATATTTAACTCTTTGGTTAGGTTTGCATTGCCTGCATAATATTCTGTATTTTCCATTATTCCTTTGATGCCTTTACCTTTTATGCTTTCAAAATTAGAAGTATCTTTAGTTTGAATATTTTTTTCTTTGGCGTAATTAATAATCGCATGCGCAATTGGGTGTTCGGATTTTTTTTCTAACGATGCCAAGATAGAAATAAACTCTTCAGTTTTTAAATCCGATATATTTTGGATATCAACCAAGGTTGGTTTGCCAATCGTGATTGTGCCGGTTTTGTCTACAATTACTATATCTACTTTGTGCAGTTTTTCCAAAGTTGCAGCGTCTTTAATTAAAATTCCTTCTTTCGCGCCTTTGCCCACACCCACAATAATTGCAGTTGGAGTAGCCAAACCCAAAGCGCACGGGCAGGCGATAACCAGCACTCCAACAAATGAAACGAGGCCGTAAGATAATGCTTGCGAAAATCCAAGAGGGCCGGAGCCAAACAAAAGCCAAGCGCCTAAAGATAAGAAAGAAATTACTAAAACAATTGGCACAAAGATGCTAGAAATTTTGTCGGCTAAGGCTTGGATGGGGGCTTTGCTGCCTTGAGCCTCTTGCACCATTTTGATTATCTGAGCGAGCAGGGTTTCGGATCCAACTTTAGTGGCTTTAAAAGTAAATGAGCCGCTCGTATTTATTGTGCCCGACACTACAGTGTCGCCAATATTTTTTTGGATGGGCATTGGTTCACCGGTCACCATTGATTCATCTACAAACGAAGTTCCTTCGGTAATTATGCCATCCACCGGAATTTTTGTTCCCGGTTTTACAATAATTAGATCCCCATGCTTAACATCATTTACCGATATTTCTGTTTCCTTGCCGTCGCGAAGAATCAAAGCCTTTTTGGCTTGCAAGTTTAGAAGTTTTTCTATAGCATCACCGGTTTTTATTTTTGATTTTGCTTCCAGATATTTGCCCAAAGTAATAAACGTAATCACAATTATCGTGACATCGTAGTAAGTGTGGTCTGTGTTTATATAGGCGCTGAGTTGTTTGGCAAATACGGAAACCACAAAGCTGTACAAAAATGCGGCCGAAGTGCCGATGCCGATAAGGGTATCCATATTGGCTTGGCCATAACGTAAAAATCTATAAAAACCCAAAAGATATGGTTTGCCTACTACTAGCAACATATAGGCGGCCATCAGTGGGAAAATATAAGCAAACAATCCTGATAGTATCTCATTCATCGGATTAAGATAGTTGAGTTGGGCTAAAATATCCCAGCCCATAACTAGCACACTGAGAATAGCCAGGGGAATAGAAACCAAAATTTTGCTGCGCATGTCGGCAATTTCGGCGAGCTTTTCTTTTTTAGATTGATTAAGTCCCAGGTGAGCGGCATGCTCATCGGCAGACATTCCCATTTCTTCTGCAGTGGGTATGGCTAAGGTATATCCTAAGGGTTCTATTTTTTTGGAAAGATGATGGGCGTTGGTTTTGGTTTCGTCAAAGGATACCTTGGCAGTTTCGGTGCCATAGTTTACTTCGGCTGAATGTACGCCTTCAGTTTTTTTGAAAGTTTTTTCTATAATACCAGCACATGATGCGCAGTGCATGCCCTTGACTCTATAGGTTTGGTTCTGCATATATTTAAATTATGAATTCGTCATTCCCCTCTATTAAGAGGGGTAGGGGTGTGTTGGTTCAAGAGTTACTTTCGTTTTAATTTATAAACTTTGAGAATTTCTTGTTTAGCTTTTTCGGTTTGTCCGGATTTTATTTGATGCAAAATACAACCTCCCAAATGATTTTCTAATAATAAATCTTCAACATTGGACAGCGCTTGTTTGACCGCCGAGGTTTGGGTGATTACATCTATGCAGTACGTGTCACTCTCAATCATTTTTTGTAAGCCGCGAATCTGGCCCTCTATTAGTTTGAGGCGGCGAGTTATTTTGTGTTTATTTTTGTCGTGCATGTATTTCATAAATTTTATTTATAAAATAATCATATACCCCCTGGGGGTATATGTCAACATGTATTTATACACCATAAAAAATATAAATTATCCAACCTTGCTAAAAAATTATTATTATGATAAGATCAGCCGTTGGTTCATCCAACACAAAAATCAAGGAGGCGCCATGTTGGCGACAAGAACAATTCTCTCAGCTATTTCTGGCGCTCTCGTTGTTGCGGCTTTCGTGCCCTACATTCGGGCGATCCTGCGCAAGGAAACGAAGCCCGCGAAGGTTTCGTGGCTAATCTGGTCGTGCCTTGAAACGATAACCGTCGCTGGCATGTTTGCAAAGCATGCTATCAACGGCCAGATCGTGGGTTCGGCCGTCGGTAATTGGGTTGTCCTCATTCTTGCCCTCAAGAGTGGGAAGGCTGGCTGGTCTATACTAGACAAACTATGCCTTGGAGGCGGGGTTCTTGCCATCGTTTTGTGGAAGACCCTCGACAATCCGACGCTCGCAATCATCATGAGCCTAAGCGGTGTCTTTATCGCTTCAGTCCCGACCCTGGTTAGCGCGTGGCATAACCCGAAGAATGAGAGTCGGGCTGCGTGGACCATCAACTGGGCATCATGTGTACTGACTACGCTCGCGATTCCTGCATGGAATGTGGAAAATGTAATCCAGCCTGCTGTATTCATGGTGGTTAATATCGCCATGATGTTCTTGCTCTGGGGGAGAAGGTCTAAGTTACCTCTACCAAAGGCCACTGCACGGTATGCGGAGTAGTAAGTCTCAAAAGAGGTAAGGCAAAAAGACCGCCCCAACTCGCTTTGTCTATAATATTTATAGCCAGAGCGAGGGCGGTCTTTTACTTTTTCCCCCTGTACATATTTATTATTTTTTGGTATATTCCCAGCAGTATTTAAGTTAATTTCTATGTTTTTAGACCTCATTAAATCTATCATCCTTGGCTTAGTAGAGGGTATTACCGAGTTTTTGCCCATTTCTTCTACTGGTCATCTTATCATTCTCAATAATTGGCTTAGTTTTAGTAAGTCTTTTACGGAATTGTTTGATATTGTGATACAGCTTGGGGCAATTGGGGCTGTGGCGGTAGTTTTTTGGTCACGCTTGTGGCCATTTGATAAAGAGCAGCCTGGTAGATCCGATACACTTACGATGTGGTATAAAACTATCGTGGGAGTCTTGCCGGCGATTGTCTTGGGTGCTTTACTCGGGAGTGTTGTTAAGGAAAAACTTTTTAACCCATTAGTGGTGGCTCTGGCGCTCATAATTGGTGGGGCGGTTTTAATTTGGATAGAACGAAAGCCAGTCGGTTATAGCACAGTATTGTCGGCTAAAGATATTTCTTACAAAATGGCTTTGTATATCGGTTTGGCGCAATGCTTGGCATTAATTCCCGGCACCTCCAGATCTGCGGCCACAATTATTGGTGCAATGCTTTTGGGTGCAACGCGTGTCGCAGCCGTAGAGTTTTCTTTCTTTTTGGCGATTCCGACAATGCTTGCCGCTTCGGCGTATAGCTTGTTGAAATACAAAGAAGCGATTCATTTTAATGAATTTATAATTTTAGGCGTAGGTTTTGCTGTAGCATTTTTTACCGCCTTAGCGGTTATTAAATTTTTCTTGAAGTATATTCAAAATCATAATTTTAAAGCGTTTGGGTATTACCGGATTGGTTTAGGGGTTTTGGTTTTATTATTATTTTTGTTTAAGGTGATTGTTTAACAGTTCGTCAACTGTCATCTCCCCCTTACCAAGGGGGAGCGAAGAGGGGGTTGCCGAGGTTGCCCCTCATACCTGTCGCAATCGGCGGCAAACCACCCCTCGCCCCTCCTTGGAAAGGAGGGGATTACAAAAATCCGATTCTATTATGAATAATTACGAAATACTTTTATATTATAAATATATCCACATCTCTGACCCGGATGAGTTTACACGTACGCAAAAATTATTGTGCGAGAAATTAGGATTAAAAGGCAGAATAATAATTACCGAGGAAGGGATTAATGGCACAGTGGAAGGATTGAAAGAAAATACGCAAAAATATATAGATGAAATTACCAAAGATCAAAGATTTGTTGATATTAATTTTAAACGGAGTGAAGGCACGGGCAATGCATTTCCGAAGCTGTCGGTAAAATCTCGCACCGAAATTGTCAGCGCGCACTTGGGAGAAGAAGGTGTTAATCCAGCTGTTACGACCGGTAAATATTTATCACCAGAAGAATTACATAATTGGATTCATAGCGACAAAGAATTTTATATTGTGGACATGCGCAATGACTATGAACACTCGGTTGGATTTTTTAAGAATTCCATTTTGCCTCCGTTGAAAAATTTTCGCGATTTGCCAAAAATTTTACCAAAATTAGAGCATTTAAAAAATAAAACAGTGGTGACAGTTTGTACCGGTGGTGTGCGTTGCGAAAAGGCCTCGGGATTTTTGATTAAACACGGGTTCAAAGACGTATATCAATTGCATAACGGCATTGTTTCTTACATGGAAAAATATCCAAATGAAGATTTTTTGGGCAAGTTATATGTGTTTGATGGGCGGGTGACTATGGTATTTAATAACCCAGACAAAGAGCGAGCGGTGGTGGGGAAATGCCGAAAATGTGGTGTAAGCAGTGAACATTTTGTAAATTGTTTTCAACCAAGTTGTCATGATCATTTTATTTGCTGCGAAAAATGTTTGAGTAAAAACAATCGGGCTTTTTGCAACTGGAAATGCGCGTTCATCAAAAAAATGCGTGATATGTTTCCAAATATTTTCAAACATAGTATAAAGAAAAAGAAAGATTAATTTTATGCAGATAATTTCTGGTATAGTTGTAGAAGGAAAAAAGAAAGGTAGAGAATTGGGGTTTCCGACTGCCAATATTATTTTATTAGAACCAATGGAGGGTGGTATTTATGCCGGGCGTACAATTATTTCCGATAAAGAGTATATTGGCGCGATTTTTGTCTATCCGGGTGGAGATTTGTTTGAAGTGCATTTGTTGGATTTTGATGGTGATTTATATGGTCAAGCACTCAAAGTAGAAGTCGGAGAAAAAATTAGAGACTCAAAACAATTTACCGATGAAGAAGAATTAAAAGCGCAGATAGCAGCAGATATTGAACAAATTAAAAATTTAAATAAGTAAGTATGTTCACCGGAATTATTAAAAAAACATCGGCTGTAGAAGATATCCAAAATAAAAACGGCAGCATTTTTGCATCCATAAAAAAAGAAACAGATTGGCCGGTAGAATTGGGTCAGAGTATTGCGATTAACGGTGTGTGCTCCACTGTAAAAAGTTTTACCAAAAATAATTTTGTGGTGGAATGGATGCCGGAAACAATTAAAAAAACAAGTGTAGATAGTTTTAAAACTGGTACAATGGTGAATTTGGAAACTAGCTTAAATTTAAGCACGATGCTTGATGGTCATATTGTGCAAGGGCATGTAGATACGGTAGGCAAGGTGGTAGAAATTAAACCCGTGAAAGATTCGCAAATTATCAAAATCAAATTGCCGGCCAAGTTTATGAAATTTATTGTTGATAAGGGATCAATTGCTGTAGATGGTATTAGTTTAACGGTTGTAGATACGGGTAAAGATTGGTTTATGATGTCGCTGGTCAGTTACACCATAACTCATACTAATTTTCAACATACCAAAAAAGGCGATCTCGTAAATATAGAAACCGATGTGCTAGCTAAGTATTTGGCTAAGCTGATGAAGAAGTAAAGGTGTTAAGAAGCTAATTGCGCAATATCTTTGGCATATTTATCTGCCTGCGCCATGACATTATCTCCGTAAAATCGATAGCGAAGACTAGTTCCTCCGGAAAAATAACGCATCGCCGCCTTCCATTCGCCGTCGCGCGTGCCATCGGCGCCATTATTTTTGAGGAGCAAGGCCGCGGCCATAAAGGCGTCGCGGATATCCCATGGATCGGCCGGATTTTTGCCGGTAAGCGCAGCGACCGGGTCTTTATATTTCATCCAGGTAGAAGGGATAAACTGTGCCGGGCCCATAGCGCCACCCCAGCCCAACTGGGAGCCGTTTTTGTTTTTCATTGGGCAAGAAACCGGCGTTACGTCCGGATCCCTGCCTAGTTCGGAAGTAATTTGTACAAATGGATCTTGGTCGCGATCCGGTTTCATGATAACCCTCCAGCTTTTTTCGGGCGGATCTCCGGGGCGATTGCATGTGCCGACATTATTGCCTAAGTTTGATTCTTGGGTGAGAATTGCCAGTAGAAATTCCGGTGAAACACCCGTTTGTTTACTTGCCGCTTGAGCAATGGTGACCGCTTGGCCAAAGGTTATTTGGGTACCAACACCCAATAATTGATAAATACGGCTGCGGATTTGGGCGGCCTGCTTTTTGCTATCCTGCAACATATTTTGATAGCTGCTCTCCAGTCCTTTGGTTTGATCAAGTAATTGATTTTGTTCTTGGAGTTTGCCGCTCAGAGCTGTTTGTTGAATTTTGGCCATGCTCAGGAGATTTTCAGCATCATTTTGCTGGCCTTCGTAGGTTATTTGTTGTTCACCTAATTTTTTTTGGGTATCTTTGGATTGTTGCACCAGATTGTTGATGGAAGCAGATAGCCTTGCGTAGTTAGTCGCTTCGGTAAAGGCCTGATTTAAGCCTCCGTCAATCAGAATATTGAGTAAAAATAAATCGCTATCTTTTTGTTGCATCGCGCGAACCAGTTTGGCCAACTCTGTGCGCAGATTAGCAATTTTTGTTTTGTTAGCATCCATGGCATTGCCGGTTTTTACTAGTTTTTGTTCCAAATCATTAATTTTAAGATTGGTGGATTTAATTTTTAAGCGTAAACTATCGCCCTCATTTTTGAGTTGTTTAATTTTATTGGCCAGCGTATTTTTTTCACCCTTGGTGACAGCGAGCTGTTTTTCCAGGTCGGTAATTTGGTTTTCAATAGCCTGTAGTTGTGTTTCTAGCTGTTGGCGGGCATCAAGATCTGCCTGGTCTGCTTGCTGAGCATGGGCCGGCCGGCAAAAAAGTACCGCAACTAGCAGGATAATGATAATAAATTTTGCGGCGCGGTTTTTCATAGGTAAAATTACCACCTTTTAATTAGCGGGTTTGTTAGGATATTTTATCCAAATATCATCCGACCATGATCTTGAAGAGTTTTAATTATTTTTTTTCTATCAGCACTGTCTATATTCTTATTTTCTGAAAGACGTTTTTCTAAAATATTTAAAATCGTTTCAATATCTTCTCCAGGTTGTTCCAGGTCCGCGATTAGGTGGGCAGCTGTTCTGTCAGCATAACGATCATCCGAGGATTCTGGCTGGGTATTTGCGTTTTCCATTTCTTCTGACATATTTTTAGTTAATGATTTAAGTTAGGGTAGAGTATCAATTTTTGAAGGTTATTTCAACTAGAGTTGATGATTTTTCCAGCAGTTTGTTTCGTAGACAGACCATCATTTCCTTGCTATAGTATGGGGATTATTGAGGTTTTATGGGCTTATTATTCGCAATAATTTATTTTGTATTATTTTTCTGGCTAGCCTGGAAACATTTTCGTGTAGCCATGATAGCGGCTATTTTGTTATTGCCAACGTATCTTATTCGGTTTGATATTGTCTCTTTTCACAAAATTACGCTTCCATCCACAATGCTCGAGATATCTTTCGGAGCAATATTTTTAGTTTGGCTGCTAAAATATAGCCGAAATGATTTAAAAAATATATTAATACTAGTCAAACAGCACAAAGTTTTTGCTGCTGCCTTTATATTATTTTTTCTTTCTTCAATCGCAAGCTTGTTAATTAGCGATTTGCCAATTTTATCTTTGGGGGTGTGGCGCGCTTATGTTTTGGAGCCAATGATTTTCTTTTTGATTTTGTTGGGACGT
This sequence comes from uncultured Gammaproteobacteria bacterium, assembly GCA_964594385.1. Lineage (GTDB taxonomy): Bacteria > Patescibacteriota > Patescibacteriia > Magasanikbacterales > GWA2-37-8 > XYD2-FULL-39-9. The sequence goes on from CAZQLV010000020.1 coordinate 9,109, forward strand.
ATGTCATCCCCTCCTTTCCAAGGAGGGGTAAGGGGTGGTTT
>CAZQLV010000021.1:0-9092 GCA_964594385.1 uncultured Gammaproteobacteria bacterium
TTCTTTCTCAAACGCGTCCAAAATTTCACGGCGTTTGCCGTAAATAACTTCACGATGACGATTGAGCACGTCGTCGTATTCTAATAAATGTTTGCGGGTATCAAAATGAATGCCTTCAACTTTTTTCTGGGCGGACTCTATAATGCGCGTAATCATCCCCTGTTCTATCGGCATATCATCCGGCACCTTGAGCGTTTCCATAACACCACGAATACGATCGCCGGCAAAAATACGCATCAAATCATCTTCGGTGGAAAGATAAAATTGCGATTCACCCGGATCTCCCTGACGGCCGCTGCGACCGCGCAACTGATTATCTATGCGACGACTTTCGTGGCGTTCGGTACCAATCACATACAAACCGCCGGCTTCACGGACTTTACTTGCTTCTTCAGGCACCGGCGGATTGCCGCCCAAAATAATGTCTACACCACGACCAGCCATGTTGGTAGCAAGGGTTACCGCTCCGGCGTGGCCGGCTTGCGCAATAATCTCACCTTCACGTTCGTGGTTTTTAGCATTCAAAATTTCGTGCTTGATTCCTTCTCTTTCCAAATACAAACTTAAGGCTTCGTTTTTGTCTACCGAAACCGTACCAATAAGTACAGGCTGGCCTTTGTCTTGCAATTCTTTTACCTTGAGGGCGATCGCTTTGTATTTTGCTTCTTCGGTTTTATAAATTCTGTCCGGATGATTGATCCTTCTGCCCGGTTTGTTGGGCGGAATCACAACCACTTCTAATTTGTAAATTTTACCGAATTCTTCGGCTTCGGTAACGGCCGTACCGGTCATGCCGGCTAATTTTGGATATAATCTAAAATAATTTTGGAAGGTAACGGTGGCCATGGTGCGGCTTTCTTGTTGAATTTTTACACCTTCTTTGGCCTCTATTGCCTGGTGCAACCCTTCGCTATAGCGGCGTCCCGGCATTTTGCGTCCGGTAAATTCATCTACAATAATAACCTCGCCATTTTCCACGATATAATCTCGATCACGCAAAAATAAAGCGTATGCGCGCAAAGCTTGTTCTACATGATGAACGGTTATAATACCGCCTTCGGCATAAATATTATCTATGCCCAAAGCTTTTTCAATTTTATTTACACCCGCTTCTGTAAGCGTGGAACTTCGCATTTTTTCATCTATATTATAATCTTCATTTTCTTGTAAACGATTTACCAAATCGGCAAATTTATAATACATGTCGGTAGCGTCTTCGGCCGGCGCGGAAATAATGAGCGGCGTGCGCGCTTCGTCAATTAAAATGGAATCAACTTCGTCAACGATCGCGTAAAAAAACTGTCGTTGCGACATCTCATGCTTATTTTGCACCATGTTGTCGCGCAAATAATCAAAACCAAATTCATTATTTGTTCCATAGGTGATATCGCAGGCATACGATTCTTGGCGAGAACAACGTTCCAAAAATTCGGTTTCTACCTTAAACATGCCTTTGACATCTCTTTCTTTATCGGCCGGACTACCTTCGGACAAATCTTCTTCGGGCTTGATAGATTTTTGCGCATTGTATTTGTAAGAAACTAATTGCTGCTGAATAATACCAACGGTTAGCCCCAAGGCATCATAAATTTGCGACATCCAGACGGCGTCGCGTTTTGCCAAATAATCATTGACCGTTACCACATGCACACCCTTGCCGGCCAACGCATTAAGGTAGGTTGGCAAAGTGCCTACCAGAGTTTTTCCTTCACCGGTCCCCATTTCGGCAATACTGCCGCGATGCAAGACAATACCACCGATCAACTGCACATCAAAATGACGCATGCCGGTCAGGCGCTTGGATGTTTCGCGCACCACGGCAAATGCTTCAGGCAAAATGTCATCTAAAGTTTCGCCGTTAGCCAAACGGCTCTTAAATTCAGTAGTTTTATTGCGCAAATCTGCCAGGGTGAGCTTTTCCATTTCCGGCTCGAGAGCATTTATCTCAGCAACAATCGGCTGCAGACTTTGGACAACTTTGGCATTAGGATCGCCAAAAATTTTGGATAAGAAAGACATATTTATTGGGAGTATTAAGTATTATGTATCAAGTATTAAGCTTTATATTAGACAAAATAAGGCCTACTAAGGCCCGCCTATTTTAGCATTATCTACGTAAATAATCAAGGCTTTAAAAGCAGCGCCTGATACTTAATACTTACTACTTAATACTTCGCATTATCCTGTCAGCTTCACGCTCTACCACTTCCCCATCATACTCTCCCGAGTGAGCGGTTACTCCTTCATAAATTGGCCGTTTTTGGTCTAAATGCAGATCAAAAATCACAAACTCGCCTTCGGTTTTGATATAGACATGAAACCGTGGATAAAAATCACGATGAATACGTTTGGCAAAACTGATTTTTGCCATGCGCCTATCTACAATTTTGGCATACCCGCAACGCAAAATAGTTTTTTCCGGATCGGTTATTTGATCTTTTTTAAATTTAATTTGCATAAGTGGAAGTTGCACTCACAGCCGAATCGGTTGGGCTGGTTGAATTATCTGCGGCACTTGTTTCAACGGAAACAGTATTTGTAGAATCGGCAGTAGTTGTTGGTGTAGCCTTTGGTTCGGGTGGACTTTCAATTATTAGGCTATTATTTCCAGCCGCTGAGTTGGTCTGCGAATTTGTTTTTTGCAACAATTCCTGCAACTGCGATTCATCTACACAAGTGGCGCCAACACATAACTGTTGTGTGTGCACTTTATCCGCAAATAATTCTTTGACTGTGGCAATGCCATTTTGAATTATCAAACCTAATTTTCTTAAACTATTTTTTACGCTGAGCGTAAATTTATCTAAAATTACTTGGGTAAAATCGGGCAGTGTGGCGCTGTTCTGTTCATCGAGCGCAATTGGAGAACCGGGTACCCAAATATTATTTACAAAAACCATAACTGTGCCTTGATCGGAAGCGCTGCCATCAAACGACTGCAGGGCCATACCAATAGATTTGCCGCCGTCGACAACTTTGACTGCCACTCCCGGGATAGCCGATGAAGTAAGATAATCTCCGGCTTTTATGGGGCCATTGGCCGCAGAAACCTTAACAGGCACACGACCACCCAAAGCCACCGGCATAAACGAAGTTGGGTATGGACCACTCGCGTTCAAATTACTAGCTTCATTGCCGCCCAAGACAAAACCCGGATTACCCGAAATGACACCCACGATATTGTCGGTGGAAGTGGTTGAACATTTTTCAATAAAAATAGAGTTGGATGCGTCACCACTTGTACAAACAACATCGCCAACTTGCGGACAACCCGCCTGTCCGGCAGGCAGGTTGCCAGCAGCATCGCAGGCTGGATTGAGTGGATATGTTTCGGCGATATCCAGGGTGGTGGTGCCAGCGACAAACCCAGAAGCTTTAATGTAACCATTTACACCCAAGCCTGCCGTAGTACTAGCTCCGGCATCTATATATAATTTATATGCGCTGACAGTGCTGGTACCGATAGAAATCGTGCCTGTGGCAAAAACTTTAATTATATTAGATCTTTGCGCGGAACTAATACTAAATATAGATGAAGTTGATCCGGTAGATGAAGCAAATACCGATAGTGCGCCTTGCGACATGATACCGCCGGCTCCGGCTAACAAAGAAGTCCCGGCCATAATATTGCCCTGCGCAAAAATATCGCTTCTTGATTGCAGATTGCCCACTTCGGCATTATGGGCTATAAGACTGGTAACTTCAGTGCCGGAAATATCTACCACCGAAATTGTATTATCATTGAGACTAGTAGTATATGCATACCGACCGGAAACAAAAATGCCGCTTGGCCACACACCCACACTGGTAGTTGCCACTTGTCGAGGAGCCAAGGGATTAGATATATCAATAATTGAAATATTATTATCATCAAAGTTAGTTGTATAAACGTAGCGACCGGAAACAAAAATTCGTTGCGGATTGGCGCCAATACTAGTGGTTGCAACTTGAACAGGCGCAGCCGGATTGGACACGTCAACTACAGACAAGATACTTGGAGTTTGTACAGCTACATAGGCATACCGACCGGCTACGCTAATAGCAACAGGGTTTGAAGAACTTACCGAAGTCGTAGCAATTTGCACCGGAGCCGCCGGATTAGAAATATCTATTATTGAAACTGAGTTAGAAAGATAATTGGCCATATATCCATAACGGCCGACTACATAAAACGAACCCGGGTTTTCATCAGGATGATTTGGATCAATAATAGAACTGCTGGCAACTTTTACCGGAGCTAAAGGATTAGAAACGTCAACCACAAACACATTATCCTCGTCATCGCTCGGGGCATAAGCATACTGACCGGAAATAAAAATTGAATCCGGCCTTGAACCAACACTGCTCGTGGAAACCTGAACCGGGTGTTTGGGATTAGAAATATCAACTATAGACATGCTCCCACAGCAATAAGGGCCCGGTTGAGGATTTTCATTAGCCACATAGGCATACCGCCCGGAAACGTAAATATCTGAAGGTTTTGTACCAACAGAGGTAGTGCCGATCTGCACGGGGGCATTTGGATTAGAAATATCAACTACCGAAATACTATTAGCGCTATAGTTTGCCACATAGGCATAGCGACCGGAGACAAACACAGCTATAGGGCCGGCGCCTACGGTGGCCGTAGCAATTTGGCCAATCGTAGTACCCCTATCAATAATATTTGAAATATTGCCCGATACGGATAATTTTTGCGCGGGGGTAGTGGTGCCGATGCCAACATTGCCATTAGCCGTAATTTTTAACAGACTGCCACCGCTTGAAGACGCCACCGCAATTGATCCATCTGTGCCGATGCTTAAAGCGGCATAATGACTGGAGTCATAAGCAAATTTTAAGGAAGACGTGCCCATGGTAATAGTAGTGGAGGCGGTGAGAGTGGTGGTCAAAGGTGGATAAACTGTACAATTTGTATCACCCGGAGAACAACTGGGATCGGTAGTTTCTCCAGGCGCATATGGAGTACTTGGTGGACTGGCAAATACAGGAAAAAAATGATAAAAAGCCATTACAAAACCAACAAAAATAGAAGATAGTGTTAATATCTTGCTGAAATTTTGCTCACGATTTTTCGCGCGCAATAATTTTCTATCCTTTTTCAGACGCAGCAGTCTTATTTCTTCTAAAGTTGGCATAAAAAATCATTTGCTTAATTATACCATAAATTTTAATCTAAACTAACTTTTGTCGATGTTTTCTTTTTCTATTTTTATAAAAAAACCATCCTAATAAAATCAGCATGAGAAATACGAAAAAGCACAGTATCCATAATATGGAAAAAAGTTTTTCTCTTACAAAAAAATGGCCGGCATAAGTGTTATTTACCGGTGGGAAATTGGCTTCTTCAGATGGAGAAAATTTGGAAATAGCAGAATTGACCATCTCTGTAATTTTTTCAACTATTTTTTTCAAACTGGATATGTGGGTGGTAGCTGAAGCAGAATTTGATATAACCAAAGAAGATTTAACACTGCCTGATCTTGAAAATGTTTGAGTAGCAACTAAACTTGAGGATGGTTCTATCCTGGGAGTAGTAGTTGTGATTGTATTGTTTGTAGAAGTGTTACTAATAGCAGTAACTAGATTTGAATTATTGATAGGGAGGGCTGCGCCTGGCTGTCCGGCATTTCTAACACTCACTGCTCGCCAATCAGTCTGTACCAAACAATGGGCGCAACTAAAATTTAGCGTACCTACATTAGCGCCGCTAGCAGTACCCGAAAATACTCCGTTAGCATCTATACTTACTCCGGAAAAATCTACCCAACCAATATTGACGCCCCAAGCACTGCCAGATAAAACACCTTCACTATTATTTTTAACACCGCTGCCGGCAGAATTAAGTTTTATCCAGCCATAAAGATTATTCCAGGCGCCGCCGGTTAGACCAACATCTGTCACATGCACATTGCCGCTAGCTGCAGCAAAATTTACCCAACCTATTTTGGAACTCCAAGCGTTACCGGTGCTGATCGTGCCATCATCGCTAGACGCAAAAACAGGCTTTACCAAAAAAGCGCTCGCTAAAATTAATCCTAACAACAAACAATACACCTTCCCTGAAGCCATATACTACAAATTTCAAAACCTAATCTAGCCTATCTCAATTATATCACACCCCTTACAAAACAATTCCGACAAACCGGTTGGTATGTAAAAGTGCCATCATCAGGTATCACCGAAGGCATGCCCCCTGTAAGGGGAAAACCTTTATTAAAAACTTGTGAATAAATAGCATTGGGCTGGCGACAAACTTCACAGACTGCTCTTTTATATTTAACTTCTTTAGGGCCAAGTTCCAAAAGAGATTTTACAATCTCAAACATTCTGCCTTGATAATCTATATCCAAGCCGGCGGCAATTACATTTATTCCCCTATTTAATAATTCAGCGACCACCTTTACATCTGCTGCATCAAACATATGCAGTTCATCTATACCTACAACCGCAACATTTTTATTTAAAATTTCGGATAAAGTGTTTATTTTTTCAGCTTCTATAATTACTCCATTTCGGGAAGAAATATGCTCGTCGCGAACATTCCGCGCCGATTGATAAAGAGCATAAGGAATATCTGTATACCTAAACGGCGCAAAGTGGCTTATTAAATCAAATGATTTTCCGCTCTTCATTGGTCCAAGGATTAGAGTTAGTTCCATATAGATTAAAACATGGTCAATTAAAAATTGAATTTATTATAAGCGAAGCTTGAAATTGCGTCAGGTCTCGCAAATGAAACTAAAATTTCATTTGTCTCAACCTTAGCAATTATAACATGCTTAAATAATTTTAAAAATCTATTTAAAAAATAAGAGAGCCACTTTCGCGAAGCGAAACGACTCCCCCAGTCTAAGAACACACAAATTATTACCACATCCTCAGTTCCATCCCCAATTCCCCACCCCAAGAAGTATCAACTTGGCCAAAATCACCCAAGAACGCTACGCCGGAAAAGCAAAAGTTGCTTTGGCAAAATCGCAATCCTGGCATCATATAGAAGATATTTATCGGTTTCCGCAACTTTTCAACAGCTTTTACCGGATCTACGTTCGCCAGTGCCAGAATCCCTGCCGCTGCTTCATCGGGGGTAATATCGCCATTTATTTTTACTCTCTCCCATTCTCCTCCAAACAACACAGTAAAACCGGCTCCAATCCTCATGTTAAGATATCCCCCAAGCTCATAACTCAGTATTTTTCCTCCCACTTTAACATGGGAGACAGCAAAATCAGTAAGATCTACTTGCACATTATTTAGGTTAAGGTCCAACTTATCAAGACGGACTTGACCCACTTGAGTATCAAGCATATCTAGTTTGACTCCAAAGTCAAACTTGCCGGCAGCTGCGCCAAGACTCCCCCCAATATCCAATCCTTTTGCTGGAGCAAACATTGTCACATCCCACTTCGGATCAGAGCGTTCTTGCGAGTGAGTTATATCAATATCGCCATAATAACGCGCTGCGTAAAATCCAACTCTCAAGAAATGGATACGCACACCACAGAATGCTCCCCAACTCCAACCTCGACGAGCAAAGTCGTTATTACCACCAGAAGTGCTATGTGAAGAACTGCTTTGATAACGGACTCGCAAGACGGGTCCACATGACAATGCATCACTATAGCGGGTGGGGATAACCGGAGTTGCCTCAGAACGGCTCTGCTCTGAATTCTCCTGCTTTGCCTGAGCAAAAGCAGCTGATACGTTGAGGAAAAAAACTAGCAACATCATCAAAATATTTTTGCGCATTGGTACTGCCTCCTACTGCTACTATTAAGGATATGTGGAGTTATAGCTTATGTCAAATTATTTGTATAAGTTAGAATATTTTTGTCTAAGTTTTGCCAATTTTGGTTCAATTACTGCTTGGCAATAGGCTTGCGTTGGATTTTTGGCAAAATAATGCTGGTGATATTCTTCGGCTTCATAAAATTCTGAGAGCGGTTTCAATTCCGTCACAATTTCATTGTCGTACACTTTTTCTGTATTTATTTCTTTGATAATTTTTTCAGCGACTTGTTTTTGATTTTCATTGGCATAAAAAATTATGGAGCGATATTGCGTGCCGATATCATGACCTTGGCGATTAACTGTTGTCGGGTCGTGAATCACAAAAAATATATGCAAAATATCTTCAGTGCTTATTTGCGCTGGATCATAAGTAACTTGCACGACTTCGGCATGGCCTGTATTACCACCACACACTTGTTCATACGATGGTTGTTCTACATTGCCACCCGCATATCCGGAGACTGCAGATTCTACACCTTTGATACGAGAATAGGCCGCTTCTAAACACCAAAAGCATCCCCCACCTAAAATTATTGCTTCTTTTTGCATACAAATATATTTAATTTTATTGTTGATTGTACCATATTACAAAATAAAAAACGACTGTCTTTTGGACAATCATTTTTTTTGAGATTAGTATCGTCTGCGGAAATTTCTATTTCCCCCATTGCCGCCACCACCGTGGTGCGGACGTCTAGGTGGAAAATTTCCTCGGCGCTGATTTTCTTGCTCTTTGAAGAAACTTGGCGCGGCGTTGGCTCGACGAGGAGGCAAAACCGGCAAAGCCATAATTGGAATTGTTTTTTTAATAAGTCTTTCAATTTGTTTTATATCTCCGCGTTCATCCGGGGCGGCAAAAGAAATGGCTTTACCAAAACTATCCGCGCGGCCGGTACGACCAATGCGATGAACATAATCTTCGGAGTTGTCTGGCAAATCATAATTGATTACCAAAGAAATTCCAGTTACATCAATACCTCGGGAAGCAATGTCAGTAGCTACCAACACTCTATATTTACCACGTTTAAATCCTTCCAACGCTTCTTTGCGTTGACCCAAAGATCTATTAGAGTGAATTTCGGCAGCAGTATGACCCATACCACGAATATTCATTGTAATTCTTTTGGCGCCATGTTTGGTGCGAGAAAAAACTAGAACAGAGCCGTTGGTGTCGGCTAAAATTTTATCTAACAATTGAGTTTTGGCGTCTTTGGCCACAATAAACATTTCTTGTTCCACATTTTTGGCAGAAGTACCGGCCGGAGCGACTTCAATACGCAATGGGATTTTCATGTAGC
>CAZQLV010000022.1:0-9023 GCA_964594385.1 uncultured Gammaproteobacteria bacterium
TTGCGGTGTAGCTGGATCGGAGTTATACATTGTCTAAATGTCCGTATAACTTACCCATCTGGTGCTGATATCGCGGCAGTGGTTGGTATTTTTTAAAACTAAAATTCAGGTTTAAATATCTCAACATATGAAAGTACGAGTTTCAGTAAAAAAAATGTGTATCAAATGTAAAACTGTGCGCCGCAAAGGCCGTGTTTGCGTTATTTGCAGCAATCCTAAACATAAACAAAGACAAGGCTAAACGAAGTTAAAAGTTGAAAGTTATAAAGTTTAAAGTAATAAAGAGTCGCTTCGCGACATTTAATTAAAAATTATAATCATTATGAGAGTAGCCGGTACAAATATTCCCAAAGAAAAAAGAATCGTTGTCGCCTTAAACTATATTTATGGCGTTGGTCCAACATTGTCAAAAAAGATTTTGGCCAAAGCAAAAATTGATGAAAGTACTCGCACCAAAAATCTTACTCCGGAGCAAGAAGATACGTTGCGCATGATTATTGAAAAAGAATATAAGACTGAAGGTGATTTGCGCCGTGAAGTGCAAGCCAATATCAAGCGTTTAAAAGATATTAAGGCTTACCGAGGTATTCGCCACATGAAACATTTGCCGGTACGCGGTCAGCGCACCAAAACTAATTCCCGCACCGTGCGCGGCAATGTTCGCAAGACTATGGGTAGCGGCCGCAAACCAGAAGGTTTGAAGACCTAAACCCAGTGAGTTTTTAACTAATCGCAAATCCAGCTAATTATTTTGAAAATATGTCAGACGAGCAAACACAAGTAAAACCAGCCGCCACCGAAACAGCCGTCAAACCGGGAGCTGTTAAAATTACTAAAAACAAAAAAAAGAAAGTTGTTAAACAGGTTGTAACCGGTAATGCTTTTATTCAAGCTTCTTACAACAACACAATTGTTAGTATTACTGATGCTAATGGTGATGTGCTTAGCTGGTCTTCTTCCGGTAAAGTTGGTTTTAAAGGACCGAAAAAAGCTACACCATATGCTGCCGGTATGGTTGTAAAAGACGCTGTAGACAAAATCGCCGCTTACGGACTCAAAGATATTCACGTATTTGTCAAAGGTATTGGCGGCGGACGCGAAGGCGCTATTCGCGGTTTGCACTTGAACGGCTTAAATGTATTGTCTATTAGTGATGTTACACCGATTCCACATAATGGTTGCAGAGCTCCGGGAAGACGCCGAGTTTAATTTAATCACTCACTCATTTCGAATATGGCACGAGATTTAAAACCAAAACATAAATTTTGCAGAAAATACGGACAGAAGCTTTGTGATTCGCCAAAATGCCCGGTAACCAAACGCAGTTATGCCGCCGGTGTTCATGGCCCAAGCAACAAACACAGCAAGCAATCCGTGTACGGCAAGCAACTTTTTGAAAAACAAAAAGCCAAACAATTGTATGGCTTGCTTGAAAAACAATTTTCTAATTACGTAGCCGAAGCTTCGGGTAAAACCGGTGATACGGCTAAATTTTTGGTAAATTATTTAGAATCAAGATTGGATAACGTTATTTACCGCAGCGGACTCGCATCTTCTCGTCGCGCCGGCCGACAACTTGTTAGTCACGGCCATGTTTTGATAAATGGAAAAAAAGTAAATATCCCTTCTTATAGAGTGCGTGTAGGCGAAGAGGTAGCCTTGGCCGAAAAAAGCAAAGCCAGTCCGTTGTTTGCCAAAATTTCCGAAAAATTAAGCAAGGTGGAAGCTCCGGGTTGGTTGGGTCTTGATCCAAAAAAAGTAGCAGCCAAAGTATTGAATGCTCCAACTGTGGATGATCCGGGATATGATGCAAAATCTATCATTGAGTTTTATTCACGTTAAAAATTAAATAGAACGCCGTCGCTAAAGCTATGGCGCTTCAAAGGAGGGGACATTCCCCAAATAAATTAAATAAGTTAAATCTATGGAAAATCTATTACTGCCATCAAAAGTAGAATTTGTACCGGGTGATAGCCCAAACAAAGGATCTTTGGTTGTATCTCCTTGTTTTTACGGTTACGGCACCACGCTTGGTAATACACTGAGACGTGTGTTGTTATCTTCTTTACCTGGAGCCGCAGTTGAAGCGCTTAAAATCAAAGGCGTTCAGCACGAATTTAGCTCTGCCGAAGGCTTAAAAGAAGACGTCATTGATATTATTTTAAATTTAAAACAATTGGCTGTGAGAGTTTTTACCGAAGAGCCAGTTACCCTACATATTAGTAAAAAAGGTCCGGGAGAAGTGACTGGCGCGGATATTGAAGCAAATTCCAACGCGCAAATTATGAATCCGGATTTAGTTTTAGCAACCCTCACTAGCAACAAACCGTTTGAAATGGATTTGGTTGTTGGTCGTGGTCGTGGCTTCCGCCCTGTAGAAGAAAAAGACAAAAAGCATTATGATTTAGGAACTATCGTTATTGATTCCATTTATACTCCGATTAAGGACGTTGGTTATAATGTGGAATATACCCGCGTGGGCGATATTACTAACTACGAAAAATTAACTTTGAATATTGAAACAAACGGCACGATTTCTCCGGGCGAAGCCATCAAACAAGCTACGCAAATTATCATGGACCATTTTTCTATTATTGCTAACGCAACTAACGAAATGGTTATGGATATGCCAATGCCTATGGCTGCCGTAGAAGAAGAAACTGAAGAAGGTGAAGATGAAGAAAAGAAAGAGAAAAAAGCAAAAAAAGCTAGCAAGAAAAAATAATTTAATTAAAATAATAGCACAGATGCCTTACGGCCGCAGATAGCACAGATAGTATCGGTGTCATCAGTGGGGCTTTAGCCCATCAGCGACAATCTCGTATGAGACATAAGAAAAATAAAATTACGCTGGACAGAAAGACTGCGGCCCGCCGATCACTCATGGCAAATATGGCCGAGAGTTTGGTGTTATATGAAAAGATAAAAACTACCAAGGCTAAAGCCAAGGCAGTGCGTTCTTATGTTGAGCGCTTAATTACCAAAGCCAAAAGTCAAGACCTAACCGCTCGCCGAGAGCTTATGAAAGTTTTGTATACCGAAAATGCTATTAAAAAAATATTAGAAGTTTTGGCCCCAAAATATAAAGATCGCAAAGGCGGTTACACCAGAATTGTGTTGTTCAAGAACCGAAAAGGGGATGGCGCCGAAGAAGTGATTGTCGAATTAGTTTAATTATATCTTATGAAAAGAAAAAAAATTATAATCGATGCTTCCGGCCAAATCGTGGGCCGAATGGCTACCAAGATAGCTATGATTTTGATGGGGAAGAACAAAGCTGACTATCAGCCTCATATTGATTCCGGAGATAAAGTAGAAGTATTAAATGTTGGTGAAATTCGTTTTACCGGCAAAAAAATGGATACCAAAGGCTTGCGCCATCACAGTAATTACCCGGGCGGTTTAAAGACACGCATGGTAAAAGATTTATTAAAAGTAAATCCTCAAGAAATTGTATTGCACGCCGTGTCTAGAATGTTGCCAAAAAATAAAACACGCGATGCCAGATTAAATCGCATATCTTTCAAATAATATGGCAAAAATTGTGAAGAAAAAAGCAGCAGTCGAAGAAAAAGGTGAAATGGTTCGCTCGGTTGGCCGACGCAAAAGAGCTTCTGCCAGAATACAGATCAAACCGGGCAGTGGTGTAGTTACCGTCAATGGTAAGCCAATGGCCGAATATTTCCCATATTTTGAGTGGCAAAATATCGTTATGGCGCCGCTGGTTGCTGTAGCCAAAGAAAAAACTTTCGATGTCTCCGCTAAAATTAGCGGCGGTGGCAAAAAAGGCCAAGCTGTTTCGGTTCGCCATGGTATTGCCAGAGCGTTGGTGTTGTGGAATGAAGATCTAAAGAAAACCCTAAAAACTCAAGGATATTTGACCAGAGATGCCAGAATCAAGGAAAGAAAGAAGCCGGGTTTGAAGAAAGCTCGTCGAGCACCGCAGTGGTCAAAACGTTAATATATATTGCTTCAGCCCCGCCCTTCACGAAGAGTGGGGTTTTGTTTTTCTCTTGACTCGTTTTAATATTTGAGGGTATGGTAAATATAAGTCATGGAGTAGCCAATGACCGTCAAGCTAAATCAAGAGGGGAACATTATTGTTTGTTGCGATTTTTGTACAGCGACTATAGAGACGCATTTCTCAACTAGGGATCACGCAAAAGCGGAGCTTTTGATCTTAAGAAACAAGTGGTGTCTGAGTTTGTTTGGATTAAGTCAAGACTGTTGCCCGAAACATAATCCCCGTGGCAGCGGAATGGAATTGTGGTGGTGAGAACTTGGGGTGTTTGCAAATTGCGGGCACCCTTAATTTATTATAAATCCGCTCTTTTCTTGTTTATAGTTTTCAGGTAAAATAACGAGGTACTATGTCCTATACCGTTGCTCAAAACACCTCATTTCTTACGGTTGCGTCTGTTTTGCAGAAAGTAATTTCTTTTTTTTATTTTATCTTCGTGGCCCGCATAGTCGGGGTAGAGAATACCGGTGTCTATTTTTTTGCAATTACCTTTACTACGATTTTTACGGTGGTGGCCGATTTTGGTATGGGGCCGGTGCTTACCCGTGAGGCTTCGCGCTTCCCCGACAGCGCGCAAAGTTATTTTAATACGGTTTTTTGGACCAAAATTATGTTTGGTATGGCGGCGTATGCGCTCGTTGTATTTTTTGCCAACATTCTCAACTATCCCGAAACCACCAAATTGCTTATTTACATTTCGGGAATCACCATGTTTTCCGACAATCTTACCACCAGTTTCAATAGTATTTTTCGGGCCAAGAAAAATTTAATCTACGAATCTTTTGCAGTAATTGCCGCTCAATTTTCCACGCTACTTATCGGTACATTCGCGTTGCTCAACCACTGGCCGCTAGTTTGGCTCATTTTGGCTTACACCATTCCCAGCTTCCTTAACCTGCTTTACATGAGCTTTTTCCTCAAAAAAATCTACAATATTACGGTTAGATTTATTTGGAATTCTCAAGTGTTCAAAATTTTTATCGGCATTGCTTTGCCATTTGCGCTTGCCGGCATTATCGGCCGTTTGTATTCCTATAGTGATTCGCTCCTAATGTCCAAAATGCTACCGGCCCGAGAATTAGGTTGGTGGAGTGTGCCCTACAAAATAACATTTGCTTTTCAATTTATTCCGGTAGCCTTGTCGGCCAGTGTTTATCCGGTATTTAGCAGTCTGTTTGTTACCGACAAAGCGGCTATCGGCGCGTTATTCGAAAAATCCTGGCGTTATTTATTTGTTGTTATCTTTCCCGTCTCGCTCGGGCTCATGGCGATTGCCGATCCGGTAGTCAACAAAATTTTTGGTCCGCAATACGAACCATCTATTTTGCCGCTACGCATTTTGCTTGTTAGTCTTATTTTTGGATTTTTGGCGTTTATCACCGGCGCGCTGCTTAATGCTACCAACAAACAAAAAACCCAAACGAGTTTGGTGGCGGTGGCGCTTGTAGTCAATGTTGTTCTCAATCTTATTTTATTGCCCAAATTAGGAATCACCGGCGCGGCTATTTCGGCTTTGGTTAGCAACGGTATTCTCTGTTTGGCCGGGTTCTATTTTTCTCGCCGTCAAGTACCGATTAACCTAAAAAATATTTTTAAATATTTAAACCAGACCTTGTGGCCGGCGGCAGTGATGGCAGGGATGGTGTATCTGCTATCTTTTCAAACACATTATATAGTCGCAATTATTATCGGCGGCGCTACATATATTATATTGCTTTTTATTACGGGTGTAATTAACAAAGAACTTGCCTTGAGTTTAATGAATAAAGTGAGGGGACGAAGTGGTATTGTGCAGTAAATAATTTTCTTTATTGTAATCAGTGTAATCCCTTAAAATCCGCGTAATCTGTGTTATGAAAACCCTAATCATTACCCTAGAATACCCACCTCAAATCGGAGGTATTGCTTCCTATACATACAATCTCGCCAAGCACTTGCCGCCGGAAGATGTGGTAGTCTATGCCCCCAAAATGACAGGTGATGCCGATATAGATAAGAAGAACCCTTGGAAAACCATCCGCGCCAAGCCATATTTTATTTTTTTATGGCCACAGTGGTTGCGTATGCTCTGGCAAGTGTGGCAGCTGGTAGATAAAGAAAAAATTGGCCAAATCTACGTGCATCATGCCTTGCCCGCCGGCTACGTGGCGTATCTTATCAAAAAATTCAAACATATTCCGTATGTGATATTTTTTCATGGTACGGATTTAACCGTCGGAGTAAAAAATAAAAAACATAAACTAAAAAAAGTTTGTTTAGGCGCGGACAAAATTATTGTCAACAGCGAATTTATGAAACACCAGTTCATGGCGCAGTTTGAAGATATAAAGAAAGAAATTACCGTTATTTACCCTTGTCCGGATCAGATATTTTTTAACAGAGTATCGGAAGCGGATATTAAAAAATTAAAATCACAATTGGCGCTCGAAGGCAAAAAAGTAATTATTACGGTTGCGCGTATGACCGAAGGCAAGGGCTACCCGCACTTGATTCGTTTGCTGCCCAAAATTCTAGAAAAAGTGCCAAATTTGGTTTGGCTGATGATTGGCGATGGACCAAAAAAAGATCAAATTATAAAATCTATCCAAAAAAATTATTTACAAAATGTTACCCGATTTATTGGATTTGTGCCCTATACCGAACTCCCAAAATATTATCAATTGGCCGATGCGTTTGTGCTCCTTACCCATAGCGACGATACGTCCGGCCAAGAAGCCTGGGGCACTTCGTTTATCGAAGCTGCGGCGTCTGGCTTGCCAGCTATTGCCGGCCGCTCGGGCGGAGTAGAAGAAGCTGTGCAAAACATGGTGACTGGCCTGCTAGTAGATGTCTATCAAGACCAAACGATTGTCTCGGCGATTAGCGAGCTGCTGCGTGAATCGGCATTTGCCAAACAGATGGGTGCGGCGGGCAGAGAACGCGCTATGAATGAGTTTGTTTGGGAGAAGCAGCTTAAAAAATTTTGATTCGTGGATTGTCATTCCGAATCCCCTTTATGGGGTGAGGAATCTATACATTATTATTAAATTTTCGGTATAGATCCCTCGTCGCTACGGCTCGCTCGGGATGACAAACAACGAACTTTTAACATTATTTAACAGGGTGAATATGCAACCGCTTATTAGTGTAATAATCCCCGTATACAACCACGCCCACACTCTCAAAAAAACCATTGAGTGTGTTTTTAACCAAACCTATCGGCCACTGGAAGTAATAATCGTCAACGATGGCAGTACCGATAATTTTAATGAAGCGGTCAAAGAATGTTTACTGCTTACCGAAGGTGATTGTATCGGCGCCGGCAGTGTTTTGTCGGTAATCTCCCAAGAAAACGCCGGCGCTCCGGCCGCGCGCAACCGCGGTTTTGCCGCCTCAAAAGGGGAGTATGTTATTTTTTGGGATGCGGACACGATTGCCAAACCGCAGATGCTGCAAAAAATGTATGACGCGCTGCAAAAAAATTCCGAAGCAGCCTATGCCTACAGCCAATTCAAATTTGGCTGGAAAAAAATGAAAAGCCAAAATTTTGATGAAGAAAAACTGAAAAAAATAAATTATATAGATACCACTTCGCTGGTGCGCCGGGGTGCATTACTTACGCATCCGGAAGCGTGGCGTATGGCATCCCCTCCTTTCCAAGGAGGGGCAGGGGTGGTTGCCGCAGAAGGTCCATGGGACGAAACCCTAAAACGTTTTCAAGATTGGGATCTTTGGCTCACCCTGCTCGAGCGCGGAAAAACCGGCGTATTTATCCCCGAAGTTTTGTATAAAAAAATAGTGAGTAAATCACGACTAGGTATTAGCAATTGGCTACCCAGTTTTATGTTTAATTTTTTGTGGAAAAGTGACCAGGTAAATAAATACGAAGCCGCGCGCGCTATTATTTGGAAGAAACATGGGTTGTCTTAATCGTTTCGCAACTGTCATCCTGAACGAAGTGAAGGATCTATACCTATAAATAAAAATCGTATGCTATCTCTAGAAGAACTACAGAAAAAAATAATTGCCTTTCGCAACGAACGTGATTGGCAGCAATTTCATAAACCAAAAGATTTGGCCATGGGTTTGTCTATTGAGGCCGCCGAACTGGCCGAGCATTTTTTGTGGAAGAGTGAAGAAGAAATAAAAGAACACCTAAAAAATCATAAAGAGGAAGTTGCCGATGAAATGGGTGATGTGCTAAATTATCTACTCATAATGGCAAATGATTTGGGTATAGATTTGGCCGATGCGACAGATAAGAAAATAGATAAAACTGCCCTAAAGTATCCAGTGGAAAAGGCTAAGGGGCGGCATACAAAATATACGGAGTTGTAAAAAACGAAACCTACCTTTGAGGGGTAGGAATCTCGGAGCTGCCCTTAGAGGGCAGCCATTACAAGTATATTATATCATAATTTTGATCATCTTATGATCGTAAAACGCAAAAAAGGCTATTATGTCCTATCTAAAAAAGCCCGCAAAAATTTGGGCGGGCCATATAAAACCAGAGCCGAAGCACTGGTGCGGTTGCGGCAGGTTGAGTTTTTTAAACATAGGAAATAGAATAGTATATTTATGTGGTATTTGTACTTAGATGAAAGTGGTGATTTAGGTTTTGATTTTGTAAATAAAAAACCTTCTAAGTTTTTTACCGTTGCAATTTTAGCCTTAAGCACTCGTGATGCAAATCGACAGCTCATCAAAGCGGTTAAAATTACACTCCGTCGTAAGCTCAACAATAGCAAACATCAAAAAAGAATCATTCAAGAGTTGAAAGGTACTGGTACAACAATAGAGATAAAAAAGTATTTTTTTGAGAAGGCTAAAAAAATCAAGTTTGGTGTTTATTCTATAACATTAAATAAGAAGAAAGTTTTTGAAAGATTGGCGAAAGATAAGCCGCGTATTTATAATTATATTGCTCGTAAAGTTTTGGATCAAATTCCGTTTGAAAAGAATAATGGTGATAGAGTTGAGTTGATATTGGATAAATCAATGGCCAAGCCAGAGATTGCTGAGT
>CAZQLV010000023.1:0-8797 GCA_964594385.1 uncultured Gammaproteobacteria bacterium
TTTATTTTTTTTATTTTCTTTATTCCAATATTTCGCTTACCGTTTTGCTAATTTTGACGCGTATTTGAAATTTTATAATATTGTTTTGTTTCGCGCCTGGGCCATGACGATGTTTTGGATCCTAGGATTTGTGGTGGCGACGTTGCTATTTTGGAAATTAAAATCGCCGCTGCGTTATGTGGCTATCGGCGTGTGGGGATTATTGTTTATATTTTTGGTATTTTTATGGAATGTAAATATTGGCATCATGTATTTTACCGGTTTGTATCTTAGTCCGCTGATGTTGCAAGTCGCTGACGGCGCTATCGGAGTATCCTCTAATGGATTGGGAATATTGGTTTTAGTTAGCACTATCTGCATGATCCTTGTTTTTGGATTAGTATTTAGCCAAATTATTCACGGTTATCACAACAGCTCGTTTCGGCAGTGGGCCTACTATAGCCTGGCGCTGTTTGCCGTGGCGTTGCTGTCTTTGTTTGGGCTTAGTTCATTCCAAAATACACCTGAATATACTATTAGTAAAAATTTTTATCAGTTTTTTTTGGGTAAAAAAACTCAAGTTACATTAGATCCGGCACTACAAAAAAAGTTAGAAAGATTCGGTTTGTTCTATAATACCGATAATTTTAATTTGGCTCACAGAGATAGCGTTTTTAGCACTACCACTGTTTTACTGTCTAACAAATTTGCTATTTCTAAACCTAATATCATTATTATTTTCTTTGAATCCTTTTCCAGCCGATTGACCAGTGTCTATAATCCAAATATTGTCGGTCTCACTCCCGGGCTGGAGCAAATGGCTAGCGATTCGCATACTACCGTTTTTAAAAATTATTTTAACGCCTCTACGCCTACGATAAACGGAATTTTGTCCCAATTATGTTCCTTTTTGCCACCTACGGGTTATACCGAAGTGGAGGATAATAAAAATTTACAACGATTGCGGCTGCTTTGTTTGCCGACTATTTTAAAAAATAATGGCTACAAATCCGCCACCTATATTACATCCATACCCAAAGAGTTTGAAAATAAAAACGCTATTTTTGCGAGCATGGATACCGATAATATTTATGGGCAAAACGAATTAAAAAATATTATTAAGAACGAACCGCTGTCGTGGGGTTATTCTGACCATCAACTATTTCCGGCGATGTGGCAATTAGTAAATGAACAGCAGCAAGAACCTTTTCTTATGATGATGTCTACGGTAGATACGCACGCGCCTTTTAATTTAGCTAAAGATATCACACCGTATCTAGGCGCGGATCAAAATGGGAAAAACGATGTTCTTAATTCGTATCATACAGCCGATGATGCCTTTGCCACGTTTTGGAAAGCTTTTAGACAAAGCAAGTATTATGATAATACTATTGTAGTCGCTGTGGCCGACCATGCGGTTTTTCCGGGAACTGAAATTAAAAATCTTTTTCCCAATGATGCGGACAAGCTTAGTTTTTATGATGAAAATTTATTAATGACTTACGTGCCGGATAGTAATTTACCTAAAGAAGTAAAGACATATTCATCCGCCATAGATGTCGCGCCAACTTTGTTACAAATTTTAAATATCAATGTACCCAACGAATTTGAAGGCCATTCTATTTTTGCTGATAGAAATAAATATCCAAATTTATTGGGCATGCATGAGTATGGTTTGTACATGAATGAAGATGTCGCGGGCAAGAGAGTTGTTAGTTATCAGATGCCTACCGATATACAATGTGACCAAGAAAATGATATAATAAATACCAGCACACCTCTTACCCTGTGTGAATACTTACAATTTTACAAATGGAAACGTCAAATGTTTGAACAAGGACGTTTTTGGGGGAAATAATATATGATTTCTTTTGCTACGCATAGGAAAAGAATTTTTTATTTAAGCGTATTATTTGGTCTGTTGATGGCTTTACTCACTCGAGTGTCTTTTTTTGCCTTCTCGCCGGATTTTCGCTATTACAAATTAGGCGGGCTCTACCATCCGGCGCAATTTATTAGTTTAGAGAACATAGATTTTTTTCATAAACCCATTCTGGGTATATCCGGTTTTCCTTTTCCCGTTTATTTAAATTGCGCTATCCGCCCTTACGGAGCGAGCATGTCGCTCGGTTGCGATGGAGAATTTATTGGTGAATGGTCTATTGTACTCAATACATTATTTTGGGTGCCTATTTTTTATTTGCTAATGAGAGTTATCCAAAAAATAAAAAATATAATTTATAATTCTTTGTAATATAAATATTTTTTTGTTTTTAAAATAATTTGAGCCCCGAAGATTCTTGTCCCGGGGCTCTTTAGTAGCAGACCACATTAGTTGACGACCTCAATGCTTTTGGCAAGATGCCACATATTTCTTGCCAGTAGATGCTTTTTGCATTTTTTACCGAGAGTAATTGTGATGATGTTGGCTCCGGCGTAATCCCATAAGCCATAACGACTGAAGTTTTGCAGCAGAATATAGCGTATGTCGGGCATAAAGATTTTTTTAGAATCCGTCATTTTCAGCAAAAAATCGATTGCCACTTTAGTTTCTGGCGTTTTTTCCAGCGTTATTTTGAGCTGTCGCGTGCCTCTTAGCGCCCGCCGAAGAAGGGTCTTTATTCTGCGTTTGAGCAGTCTTATTTCTTGCATGGCAGCTTCCTTATGGACTCAACATTGCCGCTCAGCTTAGCGCTTAGCAAGCCAATATTGTAATTTACAAATCCCTCTTCAAAGGTGAGTGTGAAAGTGCGAATGCGTTTGTGCGTCCACAATTTATGATGGCTTGGCTTAAGTAACAGATCGTTGAGCCTGGTTCTTTGCGCTTTGGGCAGAGAGACAAGCCCAAGCATTTTGACAGTACGTGTCTTTTTGGATGCGCCTTTCTTTTTAAGGTATGGCTGCGATATTTGTGATGGTTCAAATACTATTGCCCACAGAAAGGCCAGAGCAAATATAGTTTTTTCTGTTTCCTTATATACCACTTCAATTTGGCGGCTGCCGCCTTCAGGGTCTAAAGGATCCAATGCTTGGGCAATAACTTTCTTGATTGCGCTTTTCCCTAGCATATTCCCTCTCTTTTTTGCTTCTGCTAAGTAATGTAGCAGGTTTGGCATATTATGATAAGAGAGGGTTTTTGTCAATAAAAAAACGAGCCCCGGGACGTCTGTCCACGGAACTCTCGGCTCGACCTGTAGTTTGTTGCGGCTACGGATCAGCCGTCAAGACTTGGCGAGCAAAACGTATCGAATAGCATGGCCTTTTCGGGGTCTGCGAAGTCCAGTACCCTTCCGGGAACCTGCCAGTAACCCTCGTCGATCTCTTGGCAGAGCTGCTCCACATCCCAGGTAAACTCGCCGAACCGGACATATCTTCCGGTCCAGCCAACAACGATCGGCTGGTCCAAAGGAATCCCCAACTGTTCTACGACTGCTGGATGGCAGCAGACAATGTAGCTGCCGTTGACAAGGTGGTGCCGGTTAGCAGGAAACTCGGGGTTGGACGGCTTCGTTTGGTCGTTGCTCATGGGTATTCTCCAGTAGGATGTCTAGCCATGCTGCATGTATGGCTAGGTCACAAGGACCATACACTCTACCATTTATTTTAACTTTTGTCAATGGTATAATTAAAAAAGACCCTATTGTGAGCCTTTTTAATTAAAGAAATTTTAGAATTTAAATTCGCTTGCGTATTTCCCAATCAAAGGTAACTCTTTTTGTTTTCCGCCCAAAGCATTGAGGATGCCGATAAGCCAGACTATGAAAAGGAAAATATTTAAAGGAATCATCAGAATCCAGCCAATAACTGGCAGCCTCATAACTATTGCGGCAACAAGGTAGGCGATAAATAATACCAGTCCTTGCTTTACATGAAATTTAACAAAAGGATCGTCTTTAGAATCTGTGAGCAGTGGTATAAAGAATAAAATATAGGCGAGCACTGCCATAAGGGTGTTATGTTTTGGGGCGGTTGTAGTTGATTGTTCTTGCTTTGACTCAGGTTGTGGTGCGGGTTGTAGTGTTGGCTGAGGAGCTGGTTCCGGGACTTGCCCTGAGCTTGCCGAAGGGTTTTGTTCGTCCATATGTTTAAGGTTAGTAATTAAAGCTTTTTATTACTATAGCACTTGTTTTGGAATATGCAAATTGTGTTAAAAAATAAAGGCCTGGCTCAGGGTGTAAGCCCGAGACAAGCCAGAAAGAACCGATTAGAACTTATTCTGTCTTTTGTATTTCAAATTCACCGCCAGATGACTCAAAAAAGACTTTGTCATGAGGCAGAGCAGTGCTCACGGCTTGCAAAACTGCTGCCCGAACTTCAGGCGTATTTGTTAGCAGCAACACCCGCAAGCCACCACGACCATCATGATTAGGGTGGCACGCCGCCACACCATCTACACGAATTACTGCTATTAGGGTGTCTCGGTGAATTGTCATGATTGTTTCTCCTTGGCAATATTATTACTTTAAGATTAAGTATTGTCAATGAATTGGAATATTCAAATCTTGTTTAAAAAAATTTAAGCCCCGGGGACACGTGTGTCCGCGGGGCTATATCCGCTGCGCTACTCTTTTTTTTGCGCCGGTTGATCCGGTGCATGATTTCCTTCTTTCTTTTTTGATTTCGGACAGTCTATATGGCCAAGAGCTCCTACATAGTTCTGGCCACATAAAGAACAATGTCGTAGCATCTGCACGTTATCTCTCCAACACATTGGCGCGCTCCTTGATGTTGTTAACAGGTTAACAACTAAATTTTTATCTGTCAAAATTATTCAATCTTGTTTAAAAATGGGGAAATCGGTACAATGTATTTAATTACTTTGTATTTTTAATTATGTCCTACAACCTTTTAGACAAAAAAGACCTAGTCAAATTTAAGAAAAAAGAAAAAGTTAGACTAAAGTTTGAATTTAGCGGTGCCGAATATTTAAACATCAAAGATTTAAAACTAGAAAATTTAGACGGAATAGAAGTTGAGCGATTAGATAAGTTTGCCAAAGTTATTCGTGGCCTTATTTTTGCAGCTGTTGAAGCTGGGCAATCTGGTCATCCGGGTAGTAGCGGCAAAGTAGAGCAATTTTTGGCAATGACGTTGGGTGGAGTAATGGCCTTTGACCCAATGAACCCGAAAAATCCTGGCCGAGATAGAGTAGTCTGGAGTGCTGGTCATTGCACGCCGTTACTTTTTGGTGGGCAAGCTTTGTATTACGAAATTTTAAAACGCACAGGCCGACAATTTTCCGAAGCAGTAATCAAAGCCGTGTTGCCCGAAGATTTATTGCGTTTCCGTCATACAGATGGTCCGCAAGGACATGCCGAAGCGCAATATCCTTATTCTGATTTTACGACTGGCCCATCGGGGCACGGACTGTCGGCCGCGGGTGGTATGGCGCTCGTACATTCTTCGTGCGGACTAGATACCAAAACGTGGGTCTTTATGGGTGATGCCGAAAGCGAAGAGGGTATGACCTATGAAGCGCGCAATATTATTGCCACCAACGGATTAAAAAACATGATTGTAAGTTTGGATTATAATCATTTTGGAATTGATGCCGAAATCGAACAAGTAGTGTCTTCGCCATATATCAATCATTGGTTAGGTTTGGGTTGGAATGTAATTGAAACCAATGGTCATAATGTTTTGGAAATGGTCTATGCCTATCGTTTGGCTGCGCAAGGTTTTGAAAATGGCCAACCGACCGTAATTATTTGTCATACCTTGAAAGGCAAAGGTTATGGCAAATTAGAAAATACTGCTGCCTCGCATGGTGCTCCGGTAAAGCATGAGGAGTATGTGCAAATTATGAAAGGTTTAGGTTTTGATATTCCTGGCCTCCAAAATCAAGTAATGGCAGATATTGAAGTTGTTTTAAAAGAAATTAGTAGCGATGATGAAAAATATATTTTGGAAAGATTAGAAATCGGCGCCAAAAAAATTGTGCCCGAACATGTTCAGGTAAATCAAATGAAAAAAGCTTTGGACGGTAGGCCGTTTGTTCAACCGCTAAGCATCAAACGTCCAAAAGTTTTACCACCAGAATTAGTTTTTAAAGCTGGAGAAAAAATTTCTACACGCAAAGCCGTGCAAGCTTGGTTTGCTTGGTATATAAAACAGACTGCGTTTTTTTATGCTGGAGCAGGGGATTTGGCCAAATCTGTTTTTACAAATAGCGCTGAAGAAGTTTATGGACTAATTAGTAAAGAAAATCCGTTTGGTCGTGGAATCCGTTATGGAATTGCCGAACAAAATATGGCGATGATGGGCGCAGGGCTTACGCAAGATATTTTGCCGGGTGGGTATAGGCCGGTTTCGGTGTTTGGGACATTTGCGGTATTTACCAATATGATGGCTAATGCCATTCGTTTGGCGGTAATTGGCAACCAACTTAACCCCGAAACAAAAGGCTTTTTTATCTGTCTGGCTGCCCATGATGGCCCAGAAACAGGCGAGGATGGACCTACACACCAAGGAATGTATTGGATGTCACTTTATAGCGCTTTGCCAGGTATCAAGGTATACAAGCCGCTAGATGCCAACGAAACTATAGAGATGTTGTTTGGTTCGTTAGAAAAAGGCGAACCGATCGTGTTGTCGGTTTACAGACCTGAACAGCCAGTGATAGATCGCAGCAAAGTGCCAGCCGCAATTGAAGCAAACAATGGCGCGTATATCTACAAAGACTTTTCGTCCACTGTCATCCCGACTACCCCTCGGGGCATAAACTCCGTGGAGGAATCCGTTAACCATAAAATTATCCTCGCAATCTCCGGCATGCAAGTTCTACAAAACACCTTAGAAATTTTGCCCGAACTAGAATCGCAAGGAATGGATGTAAAAATTATCGCGGTAACGTCTCCGGAATTATTTGAAGACCTGCGAAAAACAAATCCCGACAAAGCGCAAAGTATTTTGTCTGATGAAGAAAGAAGTTTGGTTGTTACGTTGCATAACGGTTGGCCAGGATTCTTGTATCCATTTATGTTGCCTGCTGATTACGACAAAAAAACAATTGGCATTACCCATTATTTAAAATCTGGAAACGTAAAAGAAGTATATGATTTGGCAGAAATGAATCCGCAGGATATTAAAGAAAAGATTTTGAGAGCAATAAAGTAATTTATTTTTCTATCATTCGCGCCACAGCCAGCACGGCATTTTGTGCAGTAGGAAGTAATCGCGAAGGGATTTGACTAGGCAAAATTTCTGGTCCAAGAATTCCAATTCCCACTGGCTTCATATATTCTAGTTCCAAATTTATAATGGCTTGCATCACCGTGTGCGCCATAATCAGTCCATGTTTTGTTTCTCCGCGTTCTATTATTCCTAGCATCACCACACCATCAATATTATCTTTGATTAAAACTCGTTTGAGAGCCAATGGTTTTTCGTAAGAACCATTTACCCAAATTTCTTCAGCAATAGTTAAATTATTTTCCGCGGCAACTTTGCGCGCTTCGTTTAACATTTCAGTTGCTTCTTTTTTGTGAAATTCTCCCAAGATAATGGCGATGTTTTTGGGCATACAATGAATCATTTTTTAATTAAAATTAAATTCTTCCCGCTCTGCGCGTTAGATTTTGATCTGAGCGCAGAGCGGTTGGGTCCTCCTAGAGACCAAATAGGCGCTTCAGGCGTTGACTGTAACCTGCCGCCAGTTTCTTAGCCTGGTCGGCAAAATTTTCTGCAGGTTCGGGCGGTTTTTTTTGTACCATTTGGATAATCGAATTCTGGCCAAGAAATGTTATAACCCTCTCCGGTTCGAGTGGATTTATCTGCAGATCATACTCTCTTGATTGAAGATCGTATTCATCACAGGTTAAGAGGAGAAACGCTCCAGGGTCAATAGCTTCTCCGGTGGCTCTGCTGACGGTACAGTCTTTTTGATCCAGCACCAAACCGCAGTTGCCGTTTTCATTCCACCCATTCATTACTTGCTTGGCTCTGTACAACCATGCAGGGTCAGATGTTCTCAAAAAGCCAGAACCTATTTCACGTTCTTGGAATGTATGTGGTTGGTTGCCAGGTGCCGGCTTCACAACGAAGATGCAGCCTCGATCTTTTCGTTGCAGGAATGGTTTGGCCACCCAGCACTCCAAGTGGGCTTGTAGTACAACGGCATGGCAGCCCATTTCGTCAAAGATCATCCCGGCGTAGTTTTCGTTGGCATCAGCCGTGTTGCCAGAAATGCCGTCCACAATGATAGGGATCTTGGGCAGTGCATCATGCAGATATTTCACAATTCGCTCAAAAGCCCGCCAGCCGGCATCCCGACAGATGAGGAAATAGCTAATGTCGATCTTGAACGCCGCGGCGTGTTCCGCTGTTTTATCAGCTAGTTCCTTACAGAATAGAAACAAGAAATCTTCTATTCTTTGCATTGTTGATGCATGGCTTCCACCGGGGGAAACTTTCGTGAAATTTGGCAATTGACTCTTAATAGGAGTCAAATCTACACAGAGAGTTAACCCAGCATTTCTACGAGCGGTAATCATCCGGAAAAAATTGGTCATCACACCCTCCGTTTAGCCACACCGTGTGACTATGTTAGATGTTTTATAAACCGTTTTGTATAATAAGTCAAAAAATAAGGGGCAGCTACAAATGTAGACGCCCCGGTACGAATCCGTTTGTTACGGTTTTTTGTCTGTCTTATTTTCCAAAATGGTGGTCGTCTAAGTGTTGGGACAGATGTTTAAAACAGACTGGTGCTCCGCAATGTGGGCAAGAGCTCTGCGGGTTTGTACCGCATTTGATACAACCAGCTGCCGTCAGAAGGCGCGGTTGTTGATTAATTTCTTTCAGGTGGAGTGGTCCACAA
>CAZQLV010000024.1:0-8713 GCA_964594385.1 uncultured Gammaproteobacteria bacterium
TCGATTCCTACTGGGGACACACGGCTGCGAAGGCAGCCGAAGGTACAAGGAAAAAGTTTAAAGGCACAAGGACAAAAAACCTTTCACCTTTTACCTTGCAACTTTCACCTACAAAGCATATGGTGGCCTTGGTATAACGGTTATTACGTGAGATTGTGGATCTCGCAACATGGGTTCAACTCCCATAGGCCACCCCTAAGTTGGAGACATAAACAAAGCTTGTCATTTATTTATGCCGCAAGTTAAAAAATTGCTGATCGTATCTTGTTCTACCGGATCAGGACATTTTCGCGCTGCCGAATCACTGCGACTTACCTGTCAAAAATTATACCCTGATATACAAGTGAGCCATATTGATATGGCCGACTACTTAGATGGCATAGCCTATATATATGTAGTTTCTTTTTATAACTTTTTTTCTAAATTTGTCCCATTTTCCTATAAATTCGTTTATCATACTACCGACAAATGGTTTATTCATCCCCTATTTAAAGCCCTTGCACCCATTATTCGCGTTGGCAGCCGAAAATTTATTAAAGCCATAAACGATTTTGGGCCCGATCTCATAATCTCCACCCATTTTTTACCTCCTCTTATTCTACCCAAAACTATTTCTGTTCCCATTGATACTATCGTTACAGATTATCATGCGCACAAAATTTGGCTACCCGCCAGAACTAGAAATATATTTGTGGCTACGGAAGAAATACAAAATAATTTGGCCGACCATAATATCAAATCTATCGTGAGTGGTATTCCTATCCATCCCGATTTTTTTGCAGAAAAAAATATAGACCAAATAAAAACTAAATTTAATATCAAAAATAATGAACCAGTGATTCTACTTATGCCTACCTCCAAAGGAAACATCCGACCGGAAGAAGCGGTACATAAAATTTTTAATAAATACCCTAATAAAAATATCAACATTATAGCGATTGCCGGCAAAAATAATAAAAAGAATTTTGCTAACCTTGAAGCGCTAAAAGCAGCCGGGCTAACCAATTTTACCGTTTTAAAAAATGTGGAAAATATAGACGAATTGATGAAAATTGCCGATGTGATAGTGGGCAAGGCGGGCGGATTAACTATTTCCGAAGCAATGTATTTACAAAAACCAATTATCGTTATCAATCCGATACCGGGTCAGGAAGACTACAATACAAACTATCTAAAGAATAACCACTACGGTTTACAAGCAACCTGCGGCGATGATTTAACGGAAAAATTGCAAACTATTTTGGCTAATCCCGCTCTGATAAATAAAAAAATATACCCAGATCCGAGTAAGATTATCTTGGAAAAGACTTTGGCCTAATAAAGTCTACTGGGCGCAATTCGGATCAACGGGGTTTTGCAAACAATAATCCGCATTATTATTTTGGTTTTGTGCTCCGGAGTTGCCGGTTGTCCCTTTTAGAAGTACATTAGAGACAAAATAAGTAATAGAGTAGGCTGCGAGTATTATGCCTAAGCCAATCACGGCACTAGACAATAAACCTTTCGCCTTTTTTATATTATCTTCTTCTCCCGCCGCAGTCATCCACAAAAATCCGGCATACACTGTTAAGGCTAAAAAAATGGTACCAATAATACCTAATAGTATTTTTATAATATTAGCTACAACTATGCGCGGATCGGTGTGGCTACCCAGATTGGCTCCTTTTGCGCCGGCAGCCGCGTTTAACTGGTCGAGGGCTTCCTGTGAAACGGGCGAAGGGGCGGCCGAAACAAACTGTGGTTTAGCTAGCACGGGAATAGCGGCTAAGAAAAATATAACCAAAATTATTTTCAAATTGAGTGAGAGGAAAGAAAATTTATTTTCTTTCCCGAGTGAACGAAGTAAATGCCTTAGTATTTTCTGCATAAAAATTAGGTCGTGGCTTTAAAAATGTTATCTAAAACAAAATAAGTAATACTATAGGCTGCTAAAATAATTACTAGGCCGATTATTGCCGCTTTTAAAATTTCTTTGGCTGTCTCTATTTTTTTCTCCTCTCCGGCGGCTGTCAGCCACAAGGTGCCCGCATAGACTGTAAGTGCCAAAAAAATTGTACCCAAAATTCCCAAAACTATTTTGATTATTTGGCCAACTGTTTGTGAAAGAGTCAAATTATTGGCTTGGCCATAGCCAGCCTTAGTGGCTATATCTTGAGAGAGAACATCTTGGGCAAACACAGCAGAAGCGGGCAACAAAAAAATATTTATGGCCAACAGAGAAATTAAAAAATATTTTTTCATATGCGAAATGAAGTGAGAAAATAGTTAAATATATTTAATATTTTCGAACGAGTGAGCATATATAGGCTTTAGCCCCTATAAAAACTTTTATTAAGGACAACCTGGTGGATGGCCTGTCGGACACGCTCCGGCTTGCCATAAAGTATTTCCTGAAGTATTACACTGTGATTGCAAATAATTTGGGGCGCATACGGAATAATCTGACGCAAAACAACAACCAGTTTGAGTTGAATTCTGATTGGGAGCGCCGGTGGCAGTGGTTAATTTGGAAGTAATAAAAAAAGTGAAGGCATAAGCCGACATCACGATTGCCAAACCAATCACCGCTTCCTTAAGAATATCTTTGGCTTTAGTTACTCTGGCTTCTTCTCCTTGCGCTGTCATCCAGAGAATGCCCGCATAAATTGTTAACACTAAAAATATAGTGCCCATAAGCGCTAGGACTGTTTTTATAACTGTGGCCGCGCTTCCGGCCAAGTCGGCGTTTACTCCTAGTTTTTCGCCATTGGTCCCGCCTATTTGTTGCAAAATTCCCGTAGCGCCTTTTAGCCCCTGTGTAGTTTGGGCCGAAGCAAACAACGGCAAGGCCATCAGACTAACTGCTCCGGCTATTAAAAATATTTTTCGCATAAAAAAATTAATTGGAATTAATGCTAAGGAGGGCAGGCTCCGGCCGTCCATGTCCTGGGATTTTGGGCATTAGGCACACATTGTGATTCTAAATCTTGAATCCGATTATTAGTTGTGGGATTAAAACAGCACCCCATAACATTTTGTCCAGTAGTAGTCCCTTGCCCGGCAGGCTCTTCAAGAGCAGCAAAAATAAATTTGGAAATAGCATAGGCAGCCAAAACTATCACCAAGCCTATGGCCGCATGCTGTATTATATCTTTAGCCTTATCAACTTTTTGATCATTGCCAAAAGCGGTCATCCACAGAATGCCGGCATATAAAATTAACAGAAAAAATATTACTCCGACAAAAGATAGTATTGTGCCTACTATCGTACCAATTAATTGGGGCACTGCTTGGGTAGAATTTACTGTAGTTTTTGAGCCAATCAAATCCGTGCCTTGGGCTGCATTTTGAATACCAAAACTATCGGCAAATACTAAAAATGGCATGGCGATCCCGATTATGGCTATAGAGAAAAATAATTTTTTTACCATACACTTTTTTGTCTGCAAACGATTAGTTTGTTGGATGGTGGCTGTCATCCCGAGCGTAGCCGAGGGATCCCTTATACTATATTATTACAAGTATTATGTTTAAGAGATTCCTCCACTTTCGGCCCGCTGCGCAGAAGCTTCAGCGAGGCGAGTCGGAATGACACAAAAAGAGAACCTGTTTTATTTACCCAGAGAAACCGCGCTTACTCGCTCTTTAAAAAGAAAGCAAGCGCGTTTTTTCTCTGTATAAGTAGATCTACTTATAATTTGGAATTATTTTACCAAATTATTTAGGTTGTAGCTGTTACCAAACTATTGATAACATACGTGGCTAAAGCGTAAGCGGATAAAATTATAGCTAAACCGATTACACCAGAGAATATCCAGCTCTTGCCTTCGGCAACGCCTTCTTCGGCTCCGCCGGCTGTCATCCATTTAAAACCACCGATGAGAACAATTACTACAGCTACAATGCCGAGTAAGCCCATTGCAGTTCTAATGATACTAGCTACGGTAACGCGAATATCTTTTTGTCCTAAACCGGTTGCAGAGCCATATTGAAGACCAAGATCATTGGAAGTAACTGGCGGAGTTGCCTGAGCCATTACTACGGCTGGAGCCAACATGGATAGAACACCCAAAGTGGCTAACACTTTTTTTAATTTAATCATATTATAATTACCTTTAAAAACTAACAAATAATAATTTTCACCCCCTTACGGCGCCGTTGTAGCCGTAACCAAACTGTTGATTACATACGTGGCCAAAGCATAAGCAGATAAGATTATCGCCAACCCCATAACACCGGCGAATATCCAACTCTTTCCTTCGGAAATTCCATCCTCAGATCCTCCGGCGGTCATCCATTTAAAACCACCGATTAGAACGATTACTACAGCAACAATGCCGAGTAAGCCCATGGCGATTCTAATAATGCTAGCTATGGTGACCCGAAGGTCTTTTTGTCCTAAACCAGTAGCAGCTCCATATTGGATTCCCAAATCTTGAGAGGTAATTAGCGGAACCTGAGCCATTACAGCCGCCGGTGCCAACAGTGACAAGACACCCAGCGTGGCTAACACTCTTTTCAATTTCATCATATTTTCACCCCCTTTCCATATATAGTAGACATAAATTCTTAATATTAAATAAAGTCTAATGTATAGTATAGCACATCCTTTTAGGCATTCCCAGTTAAAAAATTCAAAAAAGTGGACAACAGCAGATAACTACCTAAAACCAAAACCACACCGATAGCGGCCCAAACCATTGTTTGAGTTCCTGATTTTACTTTTTCCTGGTTGCCAGCCGAAGTTAACCATTCAAAACCTCCCCAAACAAACATTAGCAAAGCAAAACCGCCAATTACACCTAAAGCGGCGGTAATTACTACACCAATAACATCCGTGGCTGAAGTAATATCTTTGCATGTTTTTTGACCACTACTGTCTACCGTGCACCTCTGCAACGGATTGGGCAAGGTACACACTTCTTTACCCGCAACTATTTGGCAACCACTGGCAGACGCTGCTGCAGGGGCAGATGTTTGCGGACAGGGACCTTGGAGTACACAAAATTTACCAGGGTCACCGACCCGACAAAGGTCAGTGCAGGTGCTACGGGCAATGTTTACATCGGGCGCATCCATTTTTGTGCACTGCCCTCTTATTATGCAACCATACTCAACAGCTTTTACCTGATCCACTGGCAAAAGAAAAAAAATAAATAAAAATAATAACAAACCGAGTAAAGGAAATTTTTTTGCTAAAAATTGCATAACTTTTAAGATTTAAACAAAAATTCTAGGTTGTAATAGTAGTAAATAAAAAGCTGACGAGAACATAACTAAATAGCATAACAAAGACACCTAAGGTTGTCCAAACCATAATTTTTTTGGCTTTATCTACTCTATCGCTGGTGCCGCTGGCTGTCATCCATAATATGCCGGCATACACATAAAGAGCTAGAGTGATGGAACCAATAAAAGCCATTAAAATATTTATAGCGCGTTTAATTAAATCTGCCGGGCTGCCTAGGTTGGCTCTATTAAGAGACGCGGCAGCGGTTTGCTTTAAATCAGTAAGACTTGTGCCAGCTAAAGAATTTCTGACCGATTGACAATCGCCACTTATAGCAGTTACGCCTTGCGCCTCGGTAGAATTAACAGCGCATAAAGTATCGGCTTTAGCTTTTGCGTCTATTGCATTTGTACTTTGAAAATCACGACAATCCCCCGGTCTAAATTGGCTGTCTGAAGTATGAATAACTATACAGTGATAAACCAAGACCTGGGGCGGAGGCAGACATTCTTTTTGATTAACAGAGGTAAACTGGCATGTATTACCACCAGAGCAATCTGTATCGCTAGTACAAGTAGCCGGCAGAGCAAAGCAAGAGCCGTTGCCGCTGCCAAATTGCATTTGGCATGTTTCTCCCAGTCCACAATCTGCATCGGTGTGACAGACAATGGATACGGCTGGACAGCTATTGGCTAAAGTTAAGCCGGCACATTGGGAAGCAGCCTCGGAACGATTGAGCGCTTCTATATCGCTGCATTCTCCATTTATCAAACAACCATACGTATTAGCTCTGGCATAATTTGTTGGAGTTATTAAAAATATCAAAATTGGTAATAATGTAAAAAATAAAAATTTATTTTTTTTAACAAATCTCATATATTTTACTTGAGAGTAAAATCGCTCTTCAACCCCACCGCTGTACCCAAGAACCGCACCAGCATATATGCGCCAAAAACCACAATTAACCCGACAATCGCCGCCACAATAATGTCTTTGCCTTTTTTGGTTTGATCAGAACTGCCCCGAGATAAAATAAGGGTAAAACCTCCATAAATAAAAAACAGGAGGGCAAGGGCGCCCACGATAGCAAATAAATAATTGGCAACATTTAATAACAAAATAACGTAAATACTAACACTACGACAAGCGCCTTCCGTACTAGAAACTCCGGTAGGATTGTCTAAAACACACTGCGGGATAAACTGGCTTTGGGCAAAAACAGCGGTGGTACTCAAAAATACCGGGGCAAGCATTAAAAAAAATAATAATGGTTTTAGAAAACGTTTCATAATGTTTGATTAATCTTTGCCGCAGCGCGATTTAAAATTTCTTGTTTCCATTGTAATTCTTGCTCATTTTGCGGCGGTGGCAACAACCATTCATGAGCCATATCGCTTAACGCTTTGACACTCGTGTCATAATCTTTGCCTTTGTACCAACTATCGGAAACTAACACTTGGGAAACAAACGGATACAAATCGGTATTATCAAGCTGGCCGGCAATATAAGCACGCAGAGCCGCTGGCCGACCCGATTTTTCTAAATAATCTTTAGTTGCCGAGGAATGAGTAAGGTAATTAATCAAAGCCCAAGCTTCATTTTTGTGTTTGGATTTGTCGGTGACAGTTTGCACCCAATAATTAGCGGTATTAACCGGCTGCTCAGGATTTAATTGCAACATGGGTAAAACGGCCACATTGAGTTGGGGGGCGCGCGCCTTAATTACAGGATAATGATAACTATAACCAAAGAAAAAGGCGAGCGAACCGTTAATAAATTGATCTAACGACATCTCCATGTCTTCATTCCACGTATATGTATCACGACTAGAATTAGCAAAATCTGTATAAAAATTCATTACTGATACGGCCGGGCTTACACTGCCATCGTTAGCGTGGTTGGCAAAAGTCGCGTTTCCATTTTTATCTACAAAATTAATACCGCTCTGTTTAAACAGAATATAAAGCATATCTTCAAAACCGGTGATATTGCTGCCAGTGCCTAGGGCCGTGCCGGATTGTAAAATTTTGCCGGAAGTTTTATCAAACTTAGTTAATTTTTTTACATCTGCCTGGAAATCTTCCCAGGTTTTAGGCGGTTCGGCAATCCCCGCTTTATCTAATAAATCTTTGTTATAATAAAGAGCCATATTTTCTACAGATAGTGGCAGACCATAAATTTTTCCATCCATCACCACATCGTTTTTTACCGCTTGCACATATTCTTTATCTAGTTGAACAATAGTTGGCAAGTTTTTTGTAACTGTATTTACAATAGTATCGGTTCCTAATGTAGTTTTTTGTATATTTTCAGTGGTATCAAAAACAGTAGCCGGCATGGCCGCTAATTTTGGCTTATAAAAATTGAGCCAGCGATTGCGCACGGAGATAATATCCGGGCCATGATCTTCCGCGAGCGCCTCCAATAGCCGAGGATATAATTCTTCGGCGCTTAACTGTTTTAAATTGATCGTTAGATAAGGATGATCGGCTTTATATTTGTCTATTTGCGCTTGCAGAGCATCTACATCATCAAAAACTGTCCAATATTCCAATGTGACGGGGGCAATTGCTGCCTGTTGTTCTTTGGTTAATCCTTTGCAACCTAAACCAGCCAGAGGTAAGACCATGACTATAGCTAGGATGAAGAATATTTTTTTATACATAAGACCAGTGGACAAGACATGGACTTGTTTAGAAATTTTCAATGATATTATATCACACTCTTCAGATAACTTCTAAAATCAGCGGATAATTTTTTGTCGCGCAGCGCAAAATCAACGTTGGCCTTAAGATAGCCCAATTTTGAACCGGTGTCATAATACGTACCATCTACTAAACAGGCATAATAAGGACGCTTTTTCAAAACTGTGGTATGAGCATCGGCCAGCCACAGTTCCCCATCTTTGCCTAATTTTGTTTTTTCTAAAGCTGCAAAAATATCCGGAGTTAAAATAAATCCTCCCAAAATTGCCAGATTGGATGGAGCATTTTCTGGGCCCGGTTTTTCAATAATTCCTTTCACTTGATAGACACCCGTTTCTACTTCCAACGCGTCAATGATTCCATATTTTTTGGTATCTTCTTTGCTCACCTTGCAAGTGGTAATGACCGGATCGCCATATTTTTCGTAGACATCCATAAGTTGCTTGAGCTGCGGTTTGTGCGGCGTATAAAAAAATTCATCCCCCCACATCACGGCAAACGGTTCATTGCCCACAATATTTTTGGCGCAGAGTACCGGTGTGCCATTTCCGTAAGGACCTTTCTGTCTTATAAAAATAAAATTGGCCATGTCGGCAATTTTTTTAACTTCTTCGGCCACCTCTTCTTTACCCTGTTTTTTTAACAAATTAATTAATTCGTAATTCGGGCTAAAATGATCTTCTACCGCCCGTTTGCTCGGTCCGGTGACCATAATAATATCGGTGATGCCGGATTTTACGGCGTCTTCTACTACATACTGAATAATCGGTTTGTCTATGACCGGCAACATTTCTTTTGG
>CAZQLV010000025.1:0-8500 GCA_964594385.1 uncultured Gammaproteobacteria bacterium
TACATTACAATTTCGGCGGCCCGCAAACCGCTATTTTTAACTTCATAAAATTTATCTTTGGAAATTACGCTGACGCCGAAATTTTCTAACGCATACAAGTGCGGACGAACTGTGCGCTCTCCCAAACGGCAGCCTCCGGATTTATATAGGCGGTAAGCAATCTGACGCGACGCTAACGCCCCCAATAATAAAAGCGATGACCTGGTTACTTCCGAAGCGTGCTTATCTATATTTTCAAAATTCAAATTACTGCCAGAATCCAAGCTTATTTTGCCGGGCCCAAGCTTTTCAATCTTTACTCCTATACTACTTAGTAATTCCAAAATGCGATTTACTTCTTCAATTTGCGGAACTTCCGACAAAATAGTCTTGCCCTTAATCATCAGTGAAGCGCACAAAATTGCCACCGCTGAATTTTTGGATGACTGATTGATAATTTCGCCTTTTAATTTTCGCCCTCCATTTATGACTAAATTTGGCATAGCTTTGACTATTCTCTACTTTTTGATAGTATATCTAAGATATATTCACCACTCGCTCAAAAATGTCTGTGAACAGCCATTTTACTCGCTTCCTGATGATTATTAAGTATATTCTAAAATAGACTCAAAGTCAACGCGTGAATTTCTAGTCAAATACCTACTTTCAACTTTTAACTTTATCACTTTAAAATGGAATATCCTGGTACTAAATTCACTCGCCCTATACGCTTGGCCATGCTTTCAATATTTATTATGGCGTTTTTTATAATAGCGCCAATTATTATACTATACACTGCCGGCTACCGTTATGATTGGCAAAACGGATTACTAAAAGAAACGGGGTCAATTAATATTGATATTGAACCAAAAACTGCGGAGATTTATTTAAACGGGGTAAGATTGCAACAAAAAATTCCCGTCCGTCTAAACAATATCGCGCCCGCCAAATATAATTTACGCATTACTTCCCCCGGCTATTTTGATTGGGTTAAAGAAATTGAAGTAAAAAACAAACAGACAAACTATATAAAAGAAATAAGTCTATTACAAAAAAATAAACCGCAAAATTTAATTAACGCCAATATAAATAATTTTGCTATTTCCTACGATGGTCAGTTTATACTATATACTATCCAAAAAAATAATAATACCGAAATTTGGTTGCGAGACAACAATTCCAAAACCAATACTTTTATTTCGCGTATAAATATTAATAAGGCTCCTGATTTAATTTGGGCGGAAAAAAATAATTACGCCCTAATCGTTGAGCAATCTTTTTCTGCCAAAACTCAAGATTACAAAATTAGCAGATTAACTGTTTTTAATCCCGCTAACCCATCGGCGCAAACTGATTTGGCTCAAAATAATTTTTCTATCAATAAATTCCAGTGGGGAAATTCTGCGGATCCGCAATTATATTTTGGCACAAAAGAAAATATTTTCTTATATTCCCCGCTTACCGACAAAACTCAGTCTGTAGGGAAAAATCAGTATTTAGATTGGTATGTGGATAATGGGCAATTATGGACCCTGCAAACAGAGACATCCAGCCAACAATACCAGGTTATCCAAGATACACTCGGATTCAGTTCGGTTTTTAGCCACCTTAATGCGAATGATTTTAATAACGGAGATGCCAATGCAACAATGATCCATCCTGTACAAATTTTAGCGGCTCGCCAAACCAACTTATTGTTAAAAACAAATAACAACTCGCAAGTGGCGCTAGTGACAAAAAATAATGTCTATAACATACCGGCAGAAAAATTTATTATTTCCAAATATAATAATTGGTGGCTGCTATGGTCGCAATGGGAATTGTGGACATACAGTCAAAATGAAGAACCAAATTTACTAAACCGATCCGGAGAAAAGTTGCAGCAAACCATTCCTTTGGATGAGCACAACACCTTAGGTCTTGTTTGGGCAGATAAGGTTACGGCCTTATTTCCTTACTACTCGGTTACTCACGAATTATATAATGGAAAAATTATCAAAGCGGAGGCTGATTCTAAAAATAAAATTCTGTATTTTATTAGCGGAGATAATAATAAAGAAGGAATTTGGAAACTTAACTATTAATATGCACACCAAACTAATAACGTATACTGACGGCGGCGCGAGGGGTAACCCCGGTCCGGCGGCGCTAGGGGTGGTGATAAAAGACGCAAGTGGCAAAACTGTTGCCGGCTACGGCAAATATTTGGGTGAACAAACAAATAACTTTGCCGAGTACTCGGCTCTCATTTCCGCTCTGCAAAAAGCCAAAGAACTAGGAGCAATGGAAGTAGAGTGTATTCTAGACAGTGAGCTGGTCACCAAACAAATGAATAGACAGTACAAGGTAAAAGAGCCATCTCTGCAAAAACTTTTTATTCAAGCATTCAACTTAACTAGCCAATTTAAAAAAGTAACCTTCAAGCATACCCGACGAGAAAATAATAAAGAAGCTGATGCCTGGGTAAACAAAGCTTTGGATGAACGGTCGTAAAATATGCAAAACTAAAAACGTCCCGATTATGGGACGTTTTTAGTTTTGCTAATTTTTAGTTAGAAGGAGTCGTGCTAGTCGATCTTTGAGCAATTACTACCTTGCTTGCATTTACAGTCAAAAGATTTGTGTTAATAATACCATCAACTTTTACCCTATCGCCTACTTGTAAACTGGCAAAGGATTGCGTTGTGGTGTTGCCTCTTAAGACAAACTTGGTATCGCTATCAGTATGCACTGTCAAATTTCTGTCTTCTTGCTTCAGCACAAAAGTAAGATTGCCGGCATTAATACTCTGCACAGTGCCTCTCTTATTTAAAATAGTATGTAAAGAATTGTCTTTTACTATTCTAACACTGAGCGAACCATCTGAATTAAACTTAGCTATAATATGCAATTCATCTCCCACACTCATTTCCGAAACTGCCATCTTGCCCCCATAGGCTCTAATTAAATCAGTGTCACCATTTATTACTAGTGTTATATTGGAATTTTTTACTGGATAAGACAGTGTAGAACTAGTGGTGGTGGAAGTAGACAAGGCTCTTGGCTCCTCTGGCATTACCCTGTCTAAACTTACTGTAATTACTGTTGAAGAAGTGCTGGTAGAGTTAATAGTTACCAACTTACCAACTAGAGTTAATGATTTTGGAGCAAACCTTAAAGTTTTTTGCAGTTCTTTAATTTGATCTTTAATCTCATTTCTTTCGTCTTTTACCTCTTGCTTAAGCTCTTTTTTAATTTGCACGACTTCTCTATGGCTATTTCCTCTATTTTCATTGGCCAAAGCGGGTGCCAAAGAAACAAATGACATAATAACGGCTAGGGGTAAGGCAAGGTACTTTTTCATATACAGTATGGTTACTTATTTTAGTTAATTAAAATTATTTTTTATACGCAAACTTTTTTCTGTTTGATTATCATTTTGATCTTTTTGTTTTTTTTCCTCTCTTTCTATTTTAATTTCCAATCTTTGCTTTCTTTTTTCTAACCTTTGTTCCATTCTATTTTTTAACTCCTCACGCAATTTTATATCGTTAGAGTCTGTTTTATCCAAAATTTCTTTAGTTTTTTCTAACTCATCTTCAGCGGCTTCAATAGATTTTTCCGTTCTTTGTATTTTAACATCTTCCGATTCTTCCCTAACTTTAGGACCCTGCTCCGATTTTGATTTAATGTCTGATTTTTGCGTATTGGTATTTATGTCGCTAACAAAATTATCCATTTCTTCTTGTTTTTTCTCAACAGCTGGAATTCTTTTTTTTATTACTTCCTTTTCAGCTTCGCGACGCTGAATCTTTTTAAGATAGAATTCCGCTCTGGCTTCCGGAGTTACTTTGGTAATTTCTTCCACATTTTCAATTGCTTGTTTTACCGGATAAAGGGCCGTCCCCTCAGTGACTTCCGAGCTATTATAGGCATAGGCTCCGCCTCCGCTAGCCAAAACTAATACTACTACTGCTAACGCTCCGGCTTTGTGCATTGCCAATAGCTGATACCATGGCGCACGACCATATTTTGCATCCCAGGCTACGCTTAAATCTTTATGTAAATCAGCTTTAAAAGTTGCACTTGGCCCTGTGCTTCTTTTTAATTTCCATAAATTAAATACCGCTCTGAGATTAATCATATGTTTGCGCAAAGTTTTTTAATAGCTCGATGTGAGGCTACCTTTACAGCTGTTTCGGTCATGCTTCTCATCTCGGCTATTTCTGCATAACTATACCCTAAAAGATAGTGAAAGGTTACAATTTCTCTACTTTCCTTATCTAAAATATCCAAAAGACTTGTTAAATACTGCTTATCTTTTTCTTTTTTAAACAAATTTATCGCTGATTTTAGCCAAAAACCTTCGGACAGCTCTTTATCATCTTCTGGCACAGCACTTACCGGTTTTTTATCTCTCCAATAATTTGCCAAATGGTTTTTGGCGATAGTCATTACCCAGGCAGATTTGCTAACATTTTCATCATAATCTACAAAGTGCTCTATGGCTTTAAGAAAAATTTCCGAAACCAAGTCTTGAGCTAATTCTTTATCACAATTTACCCGAAAAAAAACAAAGCGATACACTTTGTCCAAATGAGAATTATAAAACTTCTCAAATTCTTGTTTCGATTTGTTTTTTTTCATGTTTTTTATAATTACTAGGGATGAATAAAGAAGAAAATGTATTTTCTTCTTTTGAAGCCCGACGTAATTTCAAGCTTTGCTTACACTTCTCCTTTTAATTCTTCCAGCTTCTTTCTTACTTCTTTACTTACTTTCTTTGGGACTCTAATCTTTATTTTTACATAATGATCGCCGCGAATATTTCTTTCCAAATGTTGAATGCCTTTATTTTTTATTCTAATTAACTGCCCTGATTCCACGCCTTCGGGTACTAGTAGTTTTACTTTTTCATCCAATGTTTCCACTTCAATTTTGTCACCAAGCACTGCCTGCGGATAACTTATTTCTTCTTCGGTATAAACATCATAACCTTCACGCACAAATCCTGCTAAAGGTTTAATACGCACACGAACATACAAACTACCATTTGCCCCACCATGAGGCGCAGCTTCTCCCTGACCATCTAACCTAATAGATTGGCCATTGTCAATGCCAGCAGGGATTTTAATTTTAATATTTGAATTACTATTTACAATTCCCGAACCGCCGCAATGTTTGCATTTTTTGGAAGGTTTTTTGCCGGTTCCGTGGCAATCTCCGCAAACAACCACGCTTTGCA
Organism: uncultured Gammaproteobacteria bacterium; assembly: GCA_964594385.1. Taxonomy (GTDB): domain Bacteria; phylum Patescibacteriota; class Patescibacteriia; order Magasanikbacterales; family GWA2-37-8; genus XYD2-FULL-39-9. Next base: position 5,204 of record CAZQLV010000025.1, read on the forward strand.
TAGCGCCCAAAAAAGTGCGTTGCGTTTGTGTAACTTGGCCGCGACCATTACAAGTGGCGCATGTTTCCATTTTACTACCCGGTTCTCCGCCACTACCATTACAAACATCGCATTTATTTTGTTTACGCAACGAAATTTCTTTTTCTACACCAAAAGCCGCTTGTTTAAAATCTATCTCAACATCCACCTGAATATCGCGGCCTCGAGCCGGACCTCGGCTACGACTTTGACCAAACAAGTCACCAAAAATATCTCCAAAGTCACCAAAATCTCCGCCGGAAAAACCACCCTGGGCTCCACCACCTCTAAATTGGCTCATTATATCTTCCCAGTTTGCGCCTTGGCCAAATCCGCCCTGCTGTTCAAAATCAGAACCAAACTGATCATAGCGCTGACGTTTTTCGGCATCACTAAGAACTTGGTAAGCTTCATTTACCTCTTTAAACTTGGCTTCGTTGCCACCCGGACGATCCGGATGGTGTTGCATGGCCGCTTTTTTAAAAGCTTTTTTTATTTCATCAGCCGAAGCGGATTTTTCAACACCGAGAATTTTATAATAATCCTTATTAGCCATAACTATATTAAATATCAAGCCTAAGGCCACAAGGTATTAGTTTTTGCAGCGAAGCCGCTTGCGTGCCGTGCGACCTTTGCGGGCGTGCGCACCTGCAGCAAAAAAATTAATACCTTACGGCCTTGATAATTTTATTTATTTTCATCAACTACTTCACCCTCTATTGGCCCTTCATCTTCTTTCTTTTCTTCTGTGCCTGGAGCTGCCTGTCCAGCTTGCGCAGCAGAATACATCTTGGTGCCAACTACTTGAGCTACTTTAGACAATTCTTCTGAAGCTTTTTTAATCATCTCCAGATCATCTTTGTCTTTTACTTCTTTGACAATCTTTAGGGCTTCATTTATTTTGTTTTTTTTATCATCAGTATTTTCTACTTTTTTTTCTTCTACTTCTTTCATCTTTTTTTCGGTGGTATAGACCATGGTGTCGGCAATATTTTTAGCTTCAATGAGTTCTTGTTTTTGTTTATCTTCAGCGGCATGAGATTCAGCATCCTGTTTCATTTTTTCGATTTCTTCTTTAGACAAACCAGTAGAAGCCTCAATACGAATTGATTGCTCTTTGTTTGTTGCCTTGTCTTTGGCTTTCACATTCAAGATACCATTAGCATCAATATCAAACGTTACTTCTACTTGCGGTACGCCGCGTGGAGCTGGTGGGATACCGTCAAGAATAAATCTACCCAACGTTTTGTTATCGGTAGCCATAGGGCGTTCGCCTTGCAAAACATTAATTTCTACAGCCGGTTGATTGTCGGCAGCGGTTGAGAATACCTGACTCTTAGAAGTAGGAATTGTAGTGTTGCGTTCTATAAGTTTTGTCATCACGCCACCCATAGTTTCTAAGCCAAAAGATAGCGGGATAACATCAAGGAGCAATACATCGTGCACTTCTCCTTTTAGCACACCAGCTTGCACAGCTGCGCCGATGGCTACTACCTCGTCTGGGTTTACACTGATGTTTGGTTTTTTGTTGAAATATTTTTCTACAGTCTGAAGTACAAGCGGCATGCGAGTCATACCACCCACCATTACCACTTCATTTAAATCTTCTGGTTTTAATTTGGCATCTTCCAAAGCTTTGCGCACAGGTGCCAAAGTTTTATCTACCAAATCCCCTACCAACTCTTCTAATTTTGCTCTGGTTAATTTCATTACCAAATGTTTTGGACCGGTTGAGTCGGAAGTAATAAACGGCTGATTGATTTCAGTGTCTTGAGTTGTAGACAATTCTATCTTGGCTTTTTCGGCTGCTTCTTTAATACGCTGCAAAGCCAATGGATCTTTACTCAAATCAATACCTTGATCTTTTTTGAATTCTTCTAAGATCCAAGAAATTATCACTTGGTCAAAATCATCGCCGCCCAAATGAGTATCACCATTAGTGGATAAAACTTGCACCGTGTCGGCACTGACTTCCAAAATAGAAATATCAAATGTACCGCCGCCCAAATCATAAACCGCAATTTTTTGATCTTTTTTCTTATCAAATCCGTAGGCGAGCGCGGCCGCAGTTGGTTCGTTTATAATACGCAATACATTGAGGCCGGCGATTGTACCCGCGTCTTTGGTAGCCTGGCGCTGAGAATCATCAAAATAAGCAGGCACGGTAATTACGGCTTCGGTAATTTTTTCACCGGTTTTTTCTTCGGCATCTGCTTTCATTTTACCCAAAACCATGGCCGAAATTTCTTGCGGTGTATATTCTTTGTCTTGCATCACTATTTTTACCTTGTCGTCACTCTTTACAATTTTATAAGGAAGCAAAGACAAATCTCGTTGCACTTCGGCGTCTTCAAACCGACGGCCGATCAAACGTTTTACTGAATACAACGTATTTTGCGGATTGGTAACAGACTGGCGCTTGGCCAACTGACCAACCAAACGCTCTCCGGTTTTGGAAATAGCCACAATAGAAGGAGTGGTTCTATTTCCTTCTTTGTTTTCTAAAACCTTTGGCTGACCACCTTCGATAATGGCCATGCAGCTATTGGTTGTTCCGAGATCGATTCCTAGTACTTTGGACATATATGAAATTATTGTTAATTACTTATTTACTTATAATAACCCTAGCCGGTTTTATTACTTTATCTCCTCGTCTATACCCACCTTCTACTTCTTTCAAAACCATACCCGCTTCACTTTCACTAGATTCTTCTTCACCAATTGCCTCATGAAATCGCGGATCAAACTTTTCGCCAACTGTTTTTATTTCTTCTACCTGATAATTTTTTAAAATATCGCCAAACTGTTTTTTTATATGCCCAATACCATCCGCCCATTGTTTCCAGCCGTTTTCTTCCGTCATATTTTCTTTGTGCGCAAAAGCTTTTTTAAAATTTTCGTAAACCGGTACAAACTCTTCTAATATATACTGTTCACTTGCTTTTGCCCAAACCCCGCGCATATCGGCAGATTCTTTTTGTAAATTTTTATAATCAGCCAAGGCTCTTTGCCAGCCGGATTTATATTCTTCGGCTTCGGCTTTGCATTTATCGCAGTTTTCACAAGTCGGGTTTTCTCCGTTTGCATTTTCTTCTTTAATTTTTGTTTCGTCTATCATAAATTTTAAATATAATTTTTTATTACCAACCCACCCCTACCCCGCCCAAGCGGGGAATCCCAATCACTTATCTACGTAATCCCGTTTTTAATCTGCGTAATCTTTTTAAATAATTTCTAATAACTTTTTAATTAAACCGAAATTATATTTGTAATCCATAC